>JAEEQI010000130.1 GCA_016285215.1 Bacteroidales bacterium
CCAGTTTGTGGGTATAGACGTCCTTGTAACCGTTCCGGACGGCTTTGCCTTTCCCATAGGGCCATACTTTTTTGCATTCGTCCAAGAGCACGTCATAGTAATGGGAGTGGAACACCCATTTCCAGAATCCGGTCCAATGGTAGCAGGTCCAGACATTGAGGCTCTGATAGTAGCGCAGGGGGTCCACGCTCCACCTGGGGAGAGGCAACAGCGGGGCGGCATCCATAATGGCGTGGTCGATAGTGATCTCCCTGCGTTCCATTATGCGGGAGAGGATTTTTCCGCCAAGAGACAGCCCATAGGCGACATCCAGGTGGCCTCCCAGGTTCCTCTGAACGTATGTTATGATCTGTCCGGCTTGGTCGTCAACCGAAGTGAAGGCAGATTCCTTCCCGATCAGGAAGCCATCGATCCCGACAGCAACGATATGGAACCGATCTTTCAGGTTTTCGATCAGAGGCAAGAAAATCTCATAAGATACCCCCAGCCCTGGAATCAGGAGCAAACTGGGATTCGCATCATTTCCGTAGGTGTTGTAAGTCATTTCTTGTCTGATTTCTTGCCGATCCTTTTTTGAATCAGCCTCATAACTAAGGAGAAAAGCAGTCCAAAAATAACGGATGATATCAGGTAGAATCCAGCTGCTTTGAACTGGTGGCCGGGTCTGGCATCTAAAGCGAGGAGGCCAATACAATATATGGCGCCAGAAACAAGGGACTCAATGATGTATTTCTTCATTTCAAATATCCGATTTATCGGTATAAAGTTATACATTTGGGCGCAGTTGTCCAAATCTCCCGTGTGCAAAAACGGGCCGAAACGCACACCGGAGCGCCAAAAAACACTTCGCGTGTGCAAAACAAGGGGAAAACGCACACCGGAGCGAAGCGACAGGGCCTTCAGGCCCGCACCGCCTCTTCTGAGGCGGAGCCCCTCTCCCGAGGGGAGGGATTTAGGGTGGGGGTAACGTAGGCGAAGGTCCTGCCTGAGCGCACAAAGCAGAAAACCAGCCTTAACGGCTGGTTTTCAAAGCTTTGTAGCGGAGGCAGGACTCGAACCTACGACCTCCGGGTTATGAGCCCGACGAGCTACCGACTGCTCTACTCCGCGGTTTGGGAATGCAAAGGTAGGAAGTTTTTTTGAAAACTCCAAAAAAACTTGAGATCCCGGGTCAAAGCCCGGGATGAGGGATGCCCGGTCAAAGCCGGGCATGACGAGAGGCCCAAAGCCCGGGATGAGGGATGCCCGGTCAAAGCCGGGCATGACGAGAGGCCCAAAGCCTACCGGGAAGCCAGGACAGACTCCACCGCGGTGTAGATCTCCTCACCGCGAAGGCCGCGGGCCAGGATGGTGCCGTCGGGGCCGAAGAGGATGAGGTGCGGGATGGTGGAGATGCCGTAGAGGCCCTGCGGGATTTTTCCACCGTCGAGGATCTGGTTCCAGGGCATGTCCAGTTGGGACAGGGCCTCGAGGGTATTCTCGCGTTTGTCGCTGATGGCGATGCTCACGACATCGAACCGGTCTCCGTGGAAAGCATCCCAGGTCTTCTTGATATAGGGCATTTCCCTTTTGCAGGGGCCACACCAGGAAGCCCAGTGGTCCAGGAGAATGTATTTACCCTTGCCCACATAGTCCGATAGACGGACATCAGAGCCGTCCGGATTGCCGCCGGGCACCAGATAGTCCGTGAAAGGCATACCGGGAGCCGTGGCCTGAAGGAGGGAGTAATCCTTGTAAACCGACTGCACCAGATAGAAATCCTTAACTTCCGGACCAACCACGTCAAACAGTTCAATGAACCGATCCTTGTCTACGTGGTAAAGGTCTTCCAGGGCCAGGGCACCCACCAGGTTGGAAGGGTTGGCGCGGACCACGGAATCGGCCAGGGCCACCTTCAAATCCTTCTGGTCCCGGGTATAACCGTAAAACTTGCGATGGAAATCCTGATAGGCGTCTACCATAGGAGTACCGTAACCGATGCGCTCATTGATATCGGCCGTTACCACCCCGGGCTCCAGGATAATGTGGATGCGCTCACGTCCCTGCCCCACATATACATAGGTAGGGTTCTTGACAGTGCCGGAAAAAGTGAACTTCTCTCCGGACACGGTGGTGACGCCCAGCGTGTCGGAGGCCTGGCTGTCAATCAGGTACACCTCGGTGCCATCCGGGGCCGAATAGATACCGTCGATCTGATACGAACGGTTGGCACAGGAAAGGGCCACCAGAAGCAGAGGCAGCCAAGCAAGTTTTTTCATAAGCTACTGGGCCAGGAAAGCAAGGATATCCGAAAGGGCCGATACGGCAAAAGCCTGCTGGGAGCCGGAACGGAGGTTCTTGATATTCACGGTGCCGGCCTCCATCTCGGTGGAACCGTTGATGGAGATGAAGGGAATGGCCTTCTTGTCGGCGTAATCGAATTGCTTCTTGAGCTTGGTGGCCTCGGGGTACACCTCCACAGCCACGCCGGCCTCACGGAGGGCCTTGGCGATGGGCAGCACATAACGGAGTTCATCGGCCCCCATCACGGCAAACAGCAGCTGCGTGGAAGACTCCAGGGCCTCCGGGAAGAGGTTCAGGCCCACCAGCACGTCGTAGATGCGGTCTGCGCCAAAGGAGATGCCCACGCCGGAAAGATCCGGAAGGCCGAAGATACCGGTCAGGTTGTCATACCGGCCGCCACCACAGATGGAACCGATTTCCCAATCCAGCGCCTTCACCTCGAAGATGGCACCGGTATAGTAATTAAGACCGCGGGCCAGGGAGAGGTCCATCTCCACCGGAGCGGAAACGCCGGCAACGGCAATAAGGCCGAAGAGCTCGGACAGCTCATCCAAACCCTTGAGGCCGGTCTCGGAGACCACGCCGGAGGCGCTGCCGCCGTTGAACAGGCCGCGCATAGCAGCCAGCTTCTCCTCGAAGCCGCCCTGCAGGGAGAGAATCTGCTCGATAACGGCGATGCCGGAGGCAGCCAGTCCCTTTTCGGCCATCTCTTCCTTGACCTTCTCTATGCCAATCTTGTCCAGCTTGTCAATGGCCACGGTGATGTCCACCACCTTGTCCGGGGCGCCGGCAATCTCTGCAAAGCCGGTGAGGACCTTGCGGTTGTTGATGTGGATGCCCACACGTACGCCCAGTTTGCCAAAGACGGCGTCTACCATCTGCACCAGCTCCAGCTCATTGACCTGGCTGCGGGTACCGATGACGTCTACGTCGCACTGGTAGAACTCGCGGTAGCGGCCCTTCTGGGGACGGTCGGCCCTCCAGACCGGCTGGATCTGGAAGCGCTTGAACGGAAACGAAATCTCGTTCTGGTGCTGCACCACGTAACGGGCGAAGGGCACCGTGAGGTCGTAACGGAGGCCTTTCTCCGGAGCCAGGTCGGCCTTTTCTCCGCTGTTCTGGATGCGGAAAAGGAGCTTGTCCCCTTCCTCTCCGTACTTGCCCAGCAGGGTGGAAAGGTTTTCCTGGGCAGGAGTCTGGATCTCCTGATAACCATAGGTGCGGAAGACGCTGCGGATGGTGTCAAACAGGTAATTGCGGCGGGCCATTTCGGTCTGGCCGAAGTCGCGGGTACCTTTGGGTATAGAGGGTTTCTGAATAGCCATTTTCTGAAATTTTGGCAAAGTTAAGAAAAAATGTCTTATCTTTGCTTTCCCAATGCGAGATTAGCTCAGTTGGTAGAGCGTTGGCTTCCCAAGCCGAAGGTCGCGAGTTCGAGACTCGTATCTCGCTCATAAAAAAGCCAGGTTGTAAAACCCGGCTTTTTCTGTTATTTCTCCAGCAAAGATCTCAGATAATCTACATCGAAGTACTTGGTGAAGTCCTTCATAGGGACCGTCTGCTCGGTTCCGTTGGGAAGCTTGAGCGTCAGGTCAACGGTCTGGTCCGAAGCAATGGGGAGATCCGGGGTAACACCGGGATCGATATTCTCTCCGCCCAGGGTGTTGAGCCGGGCACGGAACGAGGAAATCTGGAAGCAGAAGCCGTCAGCCGTGCACATAGCCTGGATGGCGCAGGCGCCGCCGCCGGAGGTGGCTCCCATCACGGGAACGCCGGCGGTCTTGAGGATGGACGGGAACAGGTTGCCGCAGGAGAAGGACATACCGGAAGTGAGCACCGCAAAGTTGAGGTCGTAGTGGACATCCTTGTCGGCCTCGTCAAAGACGCCGTTGAAATTGCGGTCCACCTCATAGGCCACAAACGACTTCTGGCCGGTGAGGGGGTTGTCCAGGCTGATGTAGCTCTGGTCCAGGATGAGGGAAGTCATAGCCATCACAATGTCTGCGGAGCCGCCGCCGTTGGCCGTGATATCAATGACAAAGTTCTTTACCTCAGGATCGGCCGAGGCCTTCTGGAGGGCATCCAGGAAGACCACCATATCGTCTTCTTCCGTGATATTGTCCAGGGTGGGTTTGGGACCCTCTCCGGCGTAGAACTTCTTCCAGGCCTCCGTGTCCGTGTTGTTGAAGGAGTCAAAGACGCAGACGGCCGTATCACCTTTCTTATAATAGGTAACACCTTCACCATAGGACTTGGGACGGAGGTTGTTGATGGCCATCTGGTCTGTCATCATCTCCATCATAGAGCCAATGGCCGTCATTACTTCCATTACCACATCCTGGTGTTCTGCCGTAGTGGCCTGATAGGCGGCTTTCATCTCTGCGTTGTCACCTATGGCCGAAGTGATATCCAAAGCCGTATGGCCGTCGTAATAGATACCCGTGAGGCCCAGCATACCCACAAGATAGTCTGTGAGTTTCTCGGACAGCAGGAGCTTTTTGATGGTGGGGCCGCTCTCCACGTCCTCTTCCAGGGTCCGGTTCAGGCCCTTGGTCCGGAGGCTCTCATTGTACTTGACGCGGCCGGGGAAGCCATAGAAATGGTCCATCGCAAAGCACAGTTCCTTGTAGTTGAACTCCGTCAGGTTGGCCGGGCGGACGGTACGGGCAGCAAGGGGCTTGTTATAAGTGGAATCAATCTCCGTGAGGCTCACCTCATTCACAGAAGTATTGGCCACCACCTTCTCTCCGTTGAAGCCGGCGTGGTGGTAGAAGAGGTCACTGTACATATCGGCCAGGGTGGCAAACGGGAAATAGACCGTACCCTTTCCATCGGCCCTGATATCAATGCCGTAGGCACCGAAATCCAGCTTGGTGGTTGCCTTCTCCGGAGAAGAGATCAGGCCCTTGTAGCGCACATACGGAAGGCCGTCGTAGTAGACGTTGGCCATACCGGGCTGCAGCAGGCCCATCTGGTTGGTGAAGGCCTCAAACGCATCCGACTCAAACACGTCGGTACCAACATTTACCACAGCGGTGGCTTTGGCATTGGTAAGGGTGTACTCTCCCGGTCCGGTGTGGGTAACCTTCATCACGGAACTCGGAAGAACGATGGACTGGAAATCTGCGGCCGAAATATAAGCCACATCCGGCATATCCTCATAAAAACGGAGCGTCACCTTGGAATCCGGAGCCACCTTGGTCACTACGGGAACGACGCGCTCGGTATAGGCGCCGCCGTCGGGTTTTTCATTGGCTACTTTACTTTGGGCCGAAGCGGCAGCCGCCAGAAGGGCCGCCAGAGCGAAGACAGAAACAATCTTTTTCATTGAAGTCACTATTGTGTTGATACTACAAAGATAATGGAGGTTTTTCAAAAAATAGTTATATTTGTGGGAAATTTCTAACTATTCTCACAAAATGGAAGAAAAAGACGGCAAATACCTCTTTGGAGTAGTAAAGGTGGGAGACAAGGGACAGATAGTGATTCCCAAGGAAGCCCGCAAGATTTATGACGTAAAACCCGGCGACACCCTGATGCTGCTGGGAGACCAGAAGGGCATGGCCCTTTTGAAGACCGAGATATTTCAGGCCATCATCGACCAGGCTATGGGGGGCCTTACCAAATGAGAAAGCATTGGATGGACAATCTGCGCTGGGTCACTGTGCTCCTGGTGCTGTTTTATCACGTAATCTACTTCTATAATAACAAGGGAGTCTTTGGCGGCATCGGAGGCTTCGGCCCTTATCCCGAGGTGCCCCAGTACCAGGACATTGTAATGTACATCCTGTACCCCTGGTTTATGCCGCTGCTCTTTATCCTGGCCGGCATCAGCGCCCGTTATGCCCTGGAGAAGAAAAGCGCCAAAGAGTGGTTCAAGGCCCGTACGCGTAAGCTGCTGGTTCCCGGTACCATCGGCCTGTTTGTGTTCCATTGGATGACCGGCTACTTTAACACGGCGGTTGGCCGGGGGCTTGGCATCTTTGACGGAATGCCGGGGGTTGCCAAGTACGCCCTTATGGCTGTGAGCGGCACGGGACCGCTGTGGTTTGTCCAGCTGCTGTGGCTGCTGTCCATCGTGCTCCTGCTAGTGAGAAAACTGGATTCCAAGGACAAGTTCTGGAACGCCTGCGGCAAATTGAGCATTGTCTGGATCATTATGCTGGGCGTGCTGTTCTGGGCCGGAGAGCAGACCCTTATCAAGAATCCCCGCCCCGAGAGCGCCGACGGCCTCTTCAACCTGTACAAGCCCATCTTCTATCTAATCTGCTTCCTGCTGGGTTACTTTGTGTTCTCCCACGAGGCGGTTCAGCAGAAGATCAAACAGGCCTGGATGCCGCTGCTGGGCTGCGCCGTAGTGGCCGGGACTGTGCTCATCGTTACCACCTTCGGCCAGGATAACACCAGTGCCATTTATATGAGCAGCCCGCTCAACTGCCTTTACGGGTGGCTGGCCTGCCTGGCGCTGATGGGTTGGTTCCAAGCCAAGTTTGACTACACGGGAAAGTTTGCCGGCTATATGACCCGCACCAGCTATGGCCTGTACATTGACCACTATCTGGTGG
>JAEEQI010000131.1 GCA_016285215.1 Bacteroidales bacterium
TGATTCCGGACTGCAAAGCTACAATTCTTTCTTCAAATACACAAAGCCCGTATAGCGAAAAAAAAGGAGAAGGTCATTGGCCTTCTCCTTTTTGCTTTTTTACTGTTCGTCAATTCCTATTTTCTGGCGGATATCTTCGACCTTGTTCTCGAACTTGTTGATACCCATCAGGGCAAACAGGTAGGAGCATCCCATAGCAATGACGCCAATACCAATCATAGTGGACAGGGTAGCGGCCGTTACATCCGGATTCTTGAGGCCCAGGATGCCCAGAACCACACCGCAGATACCCAGCAGCAGAATCACAAACCAGTGGGGGAAGCCCACGCGCTTGTAGTCAAAGCTGTTCACGATGATAACAACGCCTTCGATAATGACCCACAGGGCAAAGATGACGGGCAGGGAGAAAGCCACAAAGAAATTGTTGGCCAGGAAGATGATACCAACGATGATTTCCAGGATGGCCGAAAGGGCCCGCGTACCGCTGTTGGGCAGGAAGGCCTGGGTCTTGAAGGTGAACATAAGCTTGGAAATACCGGCAAACAGGGTCAGAAGGCCGATGAGCCAGGCGGTAGTGAACAGAGTAGCCGTGGGTTTGGCAATGCAGAAAATGCCAAGGACTACGAGCAGGATGCCGGCAATGGCCAGCCAGATCTTAGTACTTTTCATTGTAATTAGTGTTTAGTGTTGTGTTTTTCTGTCAATTGGTTTTACGAAGATAATCATTTTCAAGAAATAATGTATATTTGTCTTGTTATGCAAACAGAAAGAATCTTGTTGCGCCCGTGGAAGGACAGTGATGCCGAGGCGCTTTACAAATATGCAAGTGACCCCGAAGTGGGCCCCCGTGCCGGCTGGCCGCCGCACAAGAGTGTTGAAGAGAGCCTGGAGATTATCCGGACGGTCTTTAACGACGCCACCAACACCTGGGCCATAGAGCTCAAAGAGACCGGGGAGGCCATCGGTGCTATGGGTTGTGGCCCTTCCTGCAGCTGCAACCTTCCCGCTAGGGAGGGTGAACCCCTTATTGGCTACTGGGTAGGTCGGCCCTATTGGAACCGTGGCATCTGCACGGAGGCCTTGAACCTGATGCTGGATCATATCCGTAAGACTACGGAGATCAAATCCCTCATCAGCGGTCACTTTATAGATAATCCCGCCTCCGGCCGCGTTATGGAAAAATGTGGCTTTGTTCCCACCGGAGAAACGGTGGTGGACCCTGAACAGGGCAAGGAAACGCCCATACGCGTACTGAGACTCGAATTGAAAAGATGATTAGAAAAGCCCAAATACAGGATATTGAGACCATCTGCCGGCTTCTGGAGCAGGTCCTGAAAGTGCATCACGCCGGCCGGCCGGATTTATTCCGTGAGTCCGGCAAGAAGTACGATGAGAAAGCCCTGCAGGAGATGCTCCAATGCCCTGAAACCCCCATCTTTGTCTACGAAGAAGACGGGGCTGTACTGGGCTATATTATGTGTCAGGAGCACTCCATTAGCGGTTCGGCCCTCAAGTCTGTGAAGACGTTGTATATTGACGATCTTTGCGTGGAAGAAAAGGCACGGGGAAAGGGAGTTGGAAAGAAACTGTTCCAATTTGTGAAGGATTACGCTCAAGAGAATGGTTTCTACAATATTACCCTGCACGTTTGGGAAGGAAACCCGGGTGCCAAGCATTTCTACGAATCCCTGGGCTTGAAGCCCCAATACACCAATCTGGAACTGATAATTAAGTAAGTATATGCAGAAGATAGCCATCCTGGGAGCCGGAAATATGGGCGGAGCCGTTGCTCTGGGCCTGCACCGCCTGGCCAAGGACGTTTCCGTTACCGTTACCACAGCGCATACCTCTACTCTTGAGAAATATACAGCCCAAGGCATTGATGCTACGCTGGACAATTCTCTAGCTGCGAAATGGGCCGATATTATCATCCTGGGCGTGAAGCCCTGGCTCGTCCAGTCTGTCCTGGAGCAGATCAAACCCGCTCTTTCCGGGAAGGTGCTCCTTTCCCTGGCTGCCGGCATTCCTTCGGCCCAGATGGCGGAATGGCTCTCCGGAACGGGCGTCCAAGCTGCTTATACCGTGATTCCCAACCTGGCTGCGGAGATAGGGGAGAGTATGACCTTTGCTTCGGCCATCGTTGGAAAGGCCGATGACCTGGTGAAGTCCCTTTTTGACCAGCTGGGGAAGACGCTCATTGTGGACGAAAGGCGCCTGCAGGCGGGTATGATGGTGGCTTCCTGCGGAACGGCCTTTGCGCTTCGCTATGCCCGCGCTGCTATGGAAGGCGGTGTCCAGCTGGGCCTGTATCCCCACGAGGCCCTGGAGGCGGTCTATCAGACTATGAAAGGCGCAGTGGACCTGGCAGGGGCCCGTGGAACTCATCCCGAGGCCGAAATTGACCGGGTTACCACGCCCGGCGGCATCACCATCCGCGGGCTCAATGCTATGGAAGAGGCCGGTTTCACCGCTGCCGTTATTGCCGGATTAAAAGTTTAAAGATAGTACTCCTTGACCAGCTTCCTTACCTGGAACCAGAAGAAAACCTTCTGGGCGGTGGAGGTGGGTACTATGAAGGCGCGAGTGACAATGTCCAGGCAGGCAAACTTGCCGGCCAGTCTGTCAAAGTCGGCGTGGTCTTTTTGGCCTGTGTAATCTGTGGCAAAGGCTTCCCAGAAGCGGCCGAACTGTTCCTCCGTCATATGGAAGATGTCCTGTACTTTCTTCATTTTGTAATAGACCTTGCAGATCTGATACATGTGACCAATGTCAAACATAGGATCTCCGTAGGCAAAGCGGTCCAGGTCTATCCAATACAATTGACCTCCGGACTCAATCAGGTTTCCCGTTTGGAAATCTCCGTGTAAGCAAGTGGTTACTTCGGGTATGGTCTCAATAAACTTACGAACGATAACCCGATTCTTTTTGCTGATAAAATCTATCTGGTCAATGGCCCGCAGCGCCTGCTCCTTCCGGTTGGGGAAGAAATCCGTATTGCAGGGCGTTGAATGGAACTCCTTGCCTTTTTGGCTTAGCAATTGGGCCATCTCTTCCGTACGCTCAGGTTGGTCGTGGCAGATACGGGAGAGGGACTTTTTACCGTGGATGATCTGGGAAACAGTGGCATAGGCATCTCCCACGCGTACTATCTCATAGACCTTGGGCACAGCAATCCCAAGGGCCTCTACGGCCTTGGAGACCTCGAATTCGTGTTTTACGGCCTCAAGAGTGCTCAGTCTTCCATTGTTGACTTTGAGGATGGCCTCCGGACGGTCCGGATTTGCATAAGTTTTGCCATTGCCGCCTTCTCCAACTTGTTTCCAGGCTGAGAGGTCAATGAGGGCATAATCTGTCTGTGCCATAGTTATCAGTTCATTTTTACAAAGATAAATACTTTCGTGAAATAGTTGCTATCTTTGCACACGATATGAAAAAGAAGAGGAATAACCCCTATAAAGAGGCCAATGAGGCGTTTCTGGCAGAGAAAGCCAAGGAAGAAGGCATCATTGTGCTGGATAACGGCGTAATGTACCGCAAGCTGGAAGAAGGCCACGGAACCAAGTGCCCCAAGCCCAACGGTATCGTCTATGTCCATTATACGGGCCGATTGATTGACGGTACGGTCTTCGATACCACGGAAGGGGAGAACCTCCCTGCTTTGTTTGTGGTCAGAGACCTCATTATGGGCTGGCAGATTGCCCTCACGCGTATGCACGAAGGCGATAAGTGGGAAGTCTATATCCCGGCCAAGTGGGGTTACGGGGCTGTGAAGATGGACGACATCCCGGCCTACAGCACCCTCATCTTCGAAATGCAACTTGTCAAGATCGAACGCTAATGGATCACCTTCCGCTTAACGATATACCTATGTTGGTCTCCTCCATTAATTTCCTGTTAAGGGACGAGGAGTTTGACAACCTGGACCAGATCTGCAACTGCTACAATATAGAAAGGGAGGAGATGGACCGTCTGCTGGCCAGTCAGGGCTATGCCTATCTGGAGAAGTACAACTGCGTAAAATGAAGGCCGATAGAAACACCATAGAGCAGGCCTATGCCTTCTTTCACCAGAAACTGAAGGTCTACGAACACTCTACCTCCGAGCGGGAAATGGATCACATAGAGGATACTATCTCAGAGTATGCCGATGCTATGTCTTCGGCCCTATTTGAGGAACTTTCTGCCGGCAACCCCGCCTTCCTCCACGAGCACACTACCTTCCGGGCCGATCTTACCCGTGCTGTAAACGCTATGGAGTCCTGGCTCTTACATTAATAGCCTCACGCGGCCTTCATTGAAGCAGAAGATTTCCGGGTGCTTGTAGACAATGGCTGCTATGACCTTTCCGTCCAACGGCTTTCCGGCACGTCTTGGCACCAGACCGCGCTGTTCCAGCTCCCTGGCAATCTGCTCCGTCTTCATCCCGTGCTGACTCGTCGCCAGCAGGTACACCATAGCTTCTTCAATCTTCATTTATAAGTAGTTGGCGTGCTTCACTTCAATGGCTGGATTGACGCTCAAGAGCTGGGCTACCATCTTATCGGCCTTCTCCTTGGAGGTGCGGATATCCATAAAGCCGGTTCCGGCGTCGTGTAAGAAGAGGGAGCGGTATCTTCCTTTCTTGCTTTCCTTGTAAGTGGCTGTGGTCAGGTTGGAAATACGGAGCGGATACTTCTTTTTGTTGTAATCGGTTATGGTGTCTTCCTCTTCGTTTACCTCATAGACTCTCAGTTTATAGAAACCGATAAACATACCGCCATACAAAAAGCTGAAGGCAGCTATGTACAAAAGAAGTTTATACTTGTCATCCAAGGAAATATAAAGGACATACAGGAAGATTCCCAAAGCTATGGAAATTCCAATGGACCATTTCACCAAAGCTGGATGCGCCGTATTTGAATAGACCGTTTTCATACTTGCGAAGATACTCAAAAAATGTTTATCTTCGCATTATGAACAAGAAACAAAAAGCACAACTGATAATCGGAATTCTATCTGCTATTCTTTTCATCGTCTGGATAGTCCTTCCTGGAAACATCATCACCAGATTACTGGGTATGCTTTCAAATGCCTTGGTCATGCTGTCCATGTATTTGTCCTATAGGGCCGAAGAGTGCTTTTTACCCTGAGAATCGAACTCCTGATCCTGAAGTTTACCATTGATGTTTAGTACGAATTATGGTATCCAACCTCGTTTGCATCGATTTCGAAACCGCCAACGGCAGCCCCAGCAGCGTCTGCTCCGTGGGCATCGTCATCGTGCGCGATGGGGAAGTGGTGGACTCTTTCTATAGCCTGATTCATCCCTATCCGGACTACTATGCCTGGTTTTGCCAGCAGGTCCACGGCCTGGGCCCCGATGACACCGAAGACGCTCCGCTTTTCCCGGACGTTTGGGACCAGGTGGAAGACCGCATCCTGGCCGCCTTTGAAACGGATTGTTTCCCGGCCGATGTCCCCTTTGTAGCCCACAACGCCCGCTTCGATGAAGGCTGCCTCAAAGCCGTCTTCAGCGCCTACGGTCTCCATTATCCTGGCTATCATTTCCTTGACACCTTGGCCGCTTCTCGCCGCCACTTCGGCTGCAGCCTTCCCAACCACCAGCTCCACACCGTCGCCGCCGCCTGCGGCTACTCCCTCCTGAATCACCACCACGCCCTCGCTGACGCCGAAGCCTGCGCACACATTGCATTGAAAATCTTGTAATTGCGGGCTTTAGATTAGTTTGATTGAATTGATAATCCTCCCGCACTCGACCCCTTCGCGCCGGGCCGAGAAGAAAGACTCATCGGTAAACGTATCGATGCCGCACACCTGGATGTTCTCCGGCTTTACACCGGCCTGCTCCAGCAACCAACGGTTAGCCTTCCAGAGGTCGATGTGATGCCCACCAGACATAGGCGTTCCATCACCCTGCCCCCGGAAGGACCAGATTTGATCCATCGGAAATTGGGCATTCTTGAAGTGTTCGGCCACTTCTTCGCCCACCTGGAAACTATCGGGACCAATTGACGGGCCCAGAACAGCCCGTATGTCCGCCGCATTGCAGCCATATTTGGCGGACATCAATTCAACGGTCTTCTCTGAGATATGCAGCACGGTCCCTTTCCAACCTGCATGAGCCGCCGCCACAACCCGCTTGACCGGATCATAGAGAAGTACAGGCACACAGTCTGCCGTCCTGACACCGATGGCGACATTCGGCAGCGTAGTCACAAATACATCGTAGCCTTCCAGCTCCTCACGCGTCATCCCAGGTCGCTCGATGAAGGCCACCTTAGCCTCATGCACCTGATGCCCCTGGATTACCGGATAGGGGAGTTCAGACTCTCTCCGCGTGGAGAACGCTTCAACGCCTTCGCCCAGGTCATATTTCAGCAGTTCCGAATACATACCGCTAAGTTACTACTTTTTTCCGCTCCAGCCAACCGCCCAACTGTCGGCTTGCGCCGCCAGTCCGGCTTTTATTTTCATCAAAAATGCGTATATTAGTTCGCTAAAACGGAATATAACCCAATGAACAAGATATCCAACAGACCCAACCCCAATGCGGCGTTCCCGAATCCGAAGATTCCGAGTCTCTGTTTCATCAAGAACGTGGTGAAGAATCCTCGCATTATCATCGGGGACTACACGTACTATGATGACGTGGATGGTGCAGATCAGTTTGAGAAGCACGTTACCCACTTCTACGATTTCATCGGCGACAAACTGATTATCGGGAAATTCTGCGCCATCGCCAAGGGCATTGAGTTCGTGATGAACGGGGCCAACCACAGAATGGATGGGGTGACTACCTATCCTTTCT
>JAEEQI010000132.1 GCA_016285215.1 Bacteroidales bacterium
CCGCCGGCCTTCACGTCCTTGAGCTCAAACTCAAAGGGAGTGTAGCCGCCCTGGTGACTGCCCAGTTCCTTGCCGTCCAGCCAGGCCTGGGTTTCCCAGTCGCTCGCTCCCACCACCAGGAAGACGCGCTTGCCTTTCCAGGCCTTGGGAATGGTGATATCCCGGCGATACCAGGCAATGTCTCCCTTGTTTTCCACTTCCGAGAGCGCGCTGCCCCAAGGGAAGGGAACCAGGATCTTCTGATTCAGGCTGTCTTCCTGAAAGCCAAAGTCCCAATAGCCGTTCAGATTGACCCACTGGGCCCGTTCAAAATCCGGACGGGGATGCTCCGGAAGCGGGATCTCTTCTACGACAGCAGTGGTGCAGGCACCCAGCAGGAGCGCCAGACTCAAGAGCAGAAAAGGCTTTTTCATAGGCCGAAAGAAATGATTATTAGTGTATAAAGTTAGGGCTTTTTCGGGCATTTGCCAAATTTACTTGTAATAGAAACAGGCCGGCGGAATGGACTTGAACTCATGGGTTCCGGGGGCACACCAGTACCAGCTGAACGCCTCCCCTTCATAATCCTCGAAATACAGGATCTTGAAGGGATGCAGGCCCTTCTCCAGCGGGATTTCGCCAAAGGCCGATACTTCCGAGTGAGACCCGTCGTTGTTCACCACCCGCACCCCGTCAATGTACAGGGCGCTGCCGTCGTCGCTCCGCGTTTCAAAGGTCCACACGCCCGTGATGGGAATGTCAATGTAGCCAAAGAAGGTATAGGCAAAATGGTCTTCGCGGTGCGTTCCGTCAAGGGTGGGTTCCAGGATTACGCCGGTTCCTTCGGCCGGATCGCTCTCAATCTGGGAAAGGAGCGTAAAGTTGGCCTCGTGATACGTATAGCGGCATCCGGACTTGAGGTCTTCCCGGTTGATGGAAGGGTGGAAATACAGCTTGTGAGCCGTCTGGAGCACCTTGGGCGAAGCCGGCATACCCGGCTTGAAAGCCCGGGCCTGGATGGGGCCGGACTCCGTGATGGTAAAAGGCTCCGTATACACCGGACTCTCTTCCGTGGGCTCGCTGCCGTCCAGGGTGTAGTGGATGGTGGCACCCGGCGTCTTGCAGCTAAGGGTTACCTCGGTCTCGTCCTTAAACAAGTACAGCTGACCCTGGATGGCCGGAGGACAGACCGGAGGATTCTGGGTGAGGGAATAAGGACGGGGCAGGCCGTTGCGCTCCATATTGGGCTTGCGGGACAGCTTGAAACTGAGCACGCCGCCCTCCATAATTTGCTCGTAGGTAAGGTAATGCGCCTTTACGGGTTTCCCGTTCAGGAGAACCTTGGAGATATAGGGACGCTTGGGCCTGTCGGCCTTGATGGTGAGCGTTTTTCCGTTGCCCAGCTGAAGGATTGATTCCTTGAAGAGAGGGGCGGTCATAAGGTATTCGCCGCTGCCCGGACAAACGGGATACAGGCCCAGGGAGGCCATCACGTACCAGGCACTCATCTGGCCGCAGTCCTCATTGCCGCTGATGCCGTCGGGGTTGGTGGAATAGGTTTCCGTGAGCACCTGTCGCACCACCTGCTGGGAGCGGTAAGGGGCCCTGGTCCAATAGAAGAGCCAGGGGAAGTTGTGGTCGGGTTCATTGCCCTGGGCATACTGTCCCACAACGCCGCCAATGCCCACCGGATCCACCGTGGCATAGCCTTCCGGCGAATAGGTGAACAGCGAATCCAAGGCCTCCTCCAGGGGCTTCTCGCCGCCCATAAGGGCCGCCAGGCCACCCATATCGTGGGGCACAAAGAAGCGGTACTGCCAGGGACTGGCCTCGGTGTAATCCCGGGACCCCTTGAGCGGATCAAAATCCCGGACCCAGGAGCCGTCGGCATTCTTGCCCCGCATAAAACCGGTACCCGGCTCAAAGAGTTCGCGGTACCGCAGCGCCCGGCTGTCGTACTCCTTGGCAATATCCTTATGTCCCAGGCTCTCTGCCATACGGGCAATACACCAGTCGTCATAGGCAAATTCCAGGGTCTGCGACACCGTTTCTATCTTGAGATCGGCCGGAATCCAGCCGTACAGGTTGTAGAGCTGCGAGGCGTTTACATTGTGCTTGTTGGAAGTGGTGATCATAGCCTGCAGGGCGCGTTCTCCGTCAAAGGTGCGGATACCGCGGAGCCAGGCATCGGCAATGACCGAAACGGGATGATAGCCAATCATACAGGCGGTCTCGTCGCTGGCGAGCGGCCAGATGGGCAGTTCTCCCAGGCAGTCATAGTCGTCCAGGAGGGAGTTCACAATGTCTCCCGCAAGCTCGGGATTGATGAGGGTCTGCAGCGGATGCCAGGTACGGAAAGTATCCCATACAGAGAGTGTGGAATAAAAATGTTTCGCATCTTTAAGGGACACATTCTTACCGTTCTGGCTGCGGTACAGGCCGTCCACGTCGTCTATCCGGTTGGGCGTCTGGAAGGTGTGGTAGAAGTAGGTGTAAAACACATCGGTGGGACCGCCTTTTACCCGGATGGTACCCAGGGCCTGTGCCCAGCGGGCCTGAGCCCGGGCCAGGGCCTCGTCAAAGCCCATCGCCTCGGCCTCCCGGTTCTTCCTTGCGCCTTCCAGTCCGGTACCGGAAAGACCCACCACCAGGCAGACTTCCCTCACCTCGTCCGGGAAGGTAAAGAGCATCTTGCCGGGCCCCACTTCCTGGGCACTTACAAAGGGAACGGAAAACTGGGCCGAAAGATAGATGTCACGGTCCGTGGCCCAGCCGTTGACCCGGCGGTGGCCCATAATCTCCTGCTTTTCCACCTCCAGGGTAGCCTCTACGGGCGTACACCAGCCGCCCTGGCAATGCCGGGCATCCAGCTGGATGACCCGCTTACCCGGCACTTTGAAGGTGTAACGGTGATAGCCGGTATGCTCCCAGGCGGTGAGCTCGGCCACCACACTCTCCAACTGTACCTTATAGTAGCCCGGCGCGGCTTCCTCGTTGTCGTGGGAGAAGGCCAGGGGCCGGGCCTGGTTGAGGCCTGGCGTTACCAGGAAGTCACCCAGATCCGGACAGCCGGTCCCCGAAAGGTGCGTGTGGCTGAATCCCAGTAGGGTCTGGTCGTTGTAATGATACCCGCCGCAGAGGTCCGGATTGGTGTCCGGACTCAGCTGAACGGCGCCAAACGGAACCGTAGCACCAGGATACGTGTTACCGGCCGCATCCGTACCGTTGAACACATTTACCTGCTTCACCGGGTCCTGGTACTGTGCACAGCCAGCCAGCAGCAAGATCAAGCATAAGAGTTGACATAGTCTGTTCATACTCATATCTTTATGTATTTACTTCCACGGTCACGCCAACCGGAACGGTGTAGTGGACCTCGGTACCTTTTCGTTCTACCGTAATGGGGCCATAAGGGGTGGGCCGGGTTACCTTGACCCAGTCCAGGCCGGCGGGAATCTGCGGAGCAATGCGCACGCGGCGGTAGCCGGGCTCCAGGGCCACAATACCGCCCAGGGCCTCATAGAACCAGCTTCCAATGCCGTTGTAGCAATTGTGGAATCGGCTGCGTTCTCCGTTCCAATGCTCCCACACGCCGGTAGCGCCGTTATCCAGCATATACAGATAACCAGGGTATCCGTGCTGTTTGAGCATCCCGTAGAGCCAGTCGCACTCCCCGGTTCGGGTGGCCCATTCCGTAAGGACGGGAATACCCACCAGACCGGTGGCCAGATGGCCGTTATAAAGGGTTTCAGTTCGTTCTTTCAGGGTCTGCACCACCTGCTGTTCCAGTTCCGGGGGCACCACGCCCACCAGCAGCGGATAAACCAAGTCTATCTGGCTGCCGGAGGCATAGATACCCTTGTGATAGAAGGTCTCGTGAATCCTGCTCCGGAGGGCTTCCAGGCGCTGCCTGTATTCGACAGCATCGGCCTTTAAACCCATTACCAGGGCCATCTTTTCCAGCGCCAGGTAGCTATGCACCATTACGCAGTTGCTCACCAGGTCCACGGAAGCGGGATCCTGCACGTTCACGCCCTCTGGGGCCGCCCAGTCTCCCAGGTACCACCAGCGGTAAGGCGGCGTGGGCCATTCTTTCAGAAGCCCGTCCACGGAATACCGGTCCACATACTCCAGCCAGAGCTTCATCTGGGCGTAATAGCGTTCCATAGGCCGAGGGTCGGCATAGTTCATATAGGTACGCCAGGGAGCCTGCACCAGGAAACTGCACCAGTAGGGGCCGCCGCCCGCCTGGTAGGGGTTGGGAGCCGTATGGGGCAGACCGCCGTCGGGGCGCTGGGCATCGGCCCAGGCCTGCAGCCAGTTCAGGTAGAGCGGTCCCACATCGGCCATACTCTGAAGGGACTGGGTGGAAGCATTGCCGTCTCCGCCATAGCCCAGCCTTTCGATGCTGGCGCAGTCCACCATATAGCCGTCAAAGGCCAGGTTCTCCAGGGTCCGGAACACGATATCGTGAATGGAGTTGAGTTCGGGGTCCGAGCTTTCAAAGGAAGCCGGCATAAGATAATTGGTGCGCATTCTACAGGCCGAAGGCTCTTTGGGCGCCTCCTTGAGCCCCTCAAACAGCACATAGCGGAATACGTGGTGGTTGAATACGTTCTGGAAGTGGTCTCCTTCGCCGGCAGCAACAAACTCATCGTAGCCGCAGATACTGGGGTCAAAGACCTCGGCCGAAGCATCGCTGTACGAGATGCGGACCTCGTCTCCGGCTTCCAGGCCGGGGAATTCCACATCCAGCTGGGCGTTCACCACTACTCCAAAATCGGCCAGCCATCGGCCTTCTCCCAGGGATTCCAGCGATACGGGAGAAAGAATTTCCTGAATGGTGCAGGGCTCGCACATCTGCATACTGGCCGTTATGCCTTGGACGGGCACCACGTCCACCGGGCCCCATTCGGGCTCCACCCGGTTGTCCAGGCGCTCTCCTGCAAAGCCGTGAGCACGCCAGTCCCCCAGGTCCGAGTAGCCGTTCCAGGCTCCTTCCCAGGAGGCGTCGGTCCAGATGGCGGGTTCTCCGTTCACATCCAGCTCGGCCTTTACCAGCGGGCCGTCATAAACGGCGTCAAAAGTAGCTTTCTTGTACCAGCCCGAGCCGGTGGCCAGCACCAGCTGGTTGTGGCCCTTCTTGATCAGCTTGCTCACATCGTACACCACTATGAGCGACCGTTTATCAAGCTGAGAAACGGCCGGCTGCAGCACCGCCTCCGATACGCGTTCCCCGTTCAGATAGGCCTCGTGATAGCCCAGGGAGTTCACATAGAGAAGGGCCTCTCCGGTCTCATACAGCTGGAAATCCTTCTTCAGAAGCGGGGCTCTCCCCTCTCCCGGATGGGCTCCAATGTAGTCTCCCTTCAAGCCCTCCAACGCTCCTATGCCCAGGCGCTGCCAGGGGCTCCAGGCCGATTTTTTCCCTTCGGCCGTCCAAATTCGGACGCGCCAGCGGGTCTGTTGTTTGGCCGCCAGGGAGGCTCCGCCATAGGGAATCATCACCTGACCCGCACTCTCTACCTTACCGGACCGCCACAACCCGGGTCCCACCTCAATCTCATAGGCAGCCTGCTCCACCGGCTGGGTGGAAGCAATCTTCCAACTGAAATGGGGCTGCGTACTGTCTATGCCCAGCGGCTCCACCAGGCCTTCACAGCGGAGGTCGTAAAGTTGCACGGCCGGCTGACAGGCCGCCAGAAGCAGGCCCAGCAGCAGCCAACAGGAGATTCTACGCATAACTATTTCACTTTAACATACAGGACCCCGTGCGAAGGGATCATATACTGAGCCTCTGTAGGAATGTCCTTCTGGCGCCACAGGTCCCGCACCGTTTCGGCCTCCAGGCCAATCTTGGCCAGGGCACCGGAAAGAAGGGTGGGAACCGACTGGCCATTGAGGTTGAAGATGCCCACGGCCTTGCCGCCATCGGCCAGATCGCGGCTCCAGATCTGCATTCCGTCTTCCTCCACATCCTTGTGGGCCTGCCGGCCCAGGATATCCTGGTTCACGGCATTGACCTCATTGTTGCACAGGAGGTTGAAGGTAAAGTCATCCATCTGGGAGAGATCGCAGCCTATGAGCATATTGGCCGCCAGCAGCGACCACAGGCTGATGTGGGTGTACTGCTCGTCGGGGGTCAGGCGGCTGTCGCGGAGGTTGTTGCTCCAGCCCACCTTGCCCACCACCAGCATATCAGGGTCGTTCCAATGGCCCGGTCCCGCATAGGGATGCAGGCCCACCTGCTGTTTAAAGCCGATGGTGTAAAGCGACTCCCAGGTATCAGTGATGTCTCCGGTAGTACGCCAGGAATTGGCGTCGATGAAGGCGCCCCATTCCCATACCCGGGCATTGCCATACTGGCACAGGGAATAGAAGATGTCCCGGGGCTGTTCCCGCAGGTACTGCTGCATCTTCAAATAAGGCCGGATATTAGCGGCCACGGAATGGTCCGTGCTGGCATTGAACACCTTGGAATACCCGCACCAGTCATACTTGAGGTAATCCACGCCCCAGGAGGCCCAGGTCTGGGCGTCCTGCAGTTCGTGGTCCAACGTGCCCAGATAGCCGCCACAAGTGCGGTCTCCAGGACTGGAATAGATGCCCAGTTTGAGACCGTTGCCGTGCAGCCAGTCTCCCAGCGCCTTCATATCCGGGAATTTCTCATTGGGCGAGATGGTGCCGTCGGGATTGCG
>JAEEQI010000133.1 GCA_016285215.1 Bacteroidales bacterium
TGAACAAACTGCCCCTTATTAGCACTGTAGACTATCATATTATGTGGATTGCCTTTCCACAAAATTAGTCATTTTTGATTAAATGGCAACAGAATACAAGGGCTGGATTATGTTGAGAGTGCAGTAGACGTCTCTAATTTCGTGACACTAACCGCGAAAACATACCCAAAACGCGATAGACGGTCGAAAAAAAGTTACGTCTACTGCGCTGGAGGGGGGCGAAGAGGGACAGGGGGTGTTCCGAAGGGACTTTTGCCAAAATGACGACGTTAGACGCGCCGAAGGCGTGGCTAAAAGGAGGAGTTCGCCGGTCAAGCGACCGGTGTTAGCCCCTTTTTGGCATCTGAGCGAGGGACACCCCCTGCCGCTGAAGGCCCTTGCGGCTTTCGGCCCGAATGATTATATTTGCCCTTGCAGACGGTCGTCAGATTCGGCCGGGAATGAAATCAGGAGTATGGTAAGTCCTTCATTCTGGAGGCGGCTCCCTTCACAAGACATATTTCATACGAACTTGCGGTCGCAAAATGCGGCCTCAAGTTTATTTCCACTGATTAATAATCATTTACACCTTAATGTTATGGCAAAGAATAATACTACCCAAATGTCGCAACCGGCGCATAATATGCGACAGTTGCTGGTACCATCCCCTGACGAGGTTGGTGAAGTGTCAATTTACAACCCAGATGATTCCATTAAACTCAACGTATGGTTGGCAAAAGAAACCGTCTGGCTAACTGTCAAACAGTTAGCATTGTTGTTTGATCGCGACAGGACTGTTATTGGAAGACACATCAAGAATATCTTTTCTGAGGGTGAATTGGACCCGTCCTTGGTGTGTGCAAAATTTGCACATACCGGGGAATATGGACGTGCAGTTGGTTATACTCAAACCAAAGATGTGGATTTCTACAATTTGGATGTAATTATATCTGTCGGCTACCGTGTAAAATCTGTTCGCGGAACTCGTTTTAGGCAATGGGCTAATACCGTATTAAAAGATTATCTGATTCGCGGTTTCGCTATCAACCCCAGGCTGGAACAACTGGAACGGCGTGTGGCAAAGACCGAGGAAAAGATTGATTTCTTTGTCAAGACCGCATTACCTCCTGTAGAGGGTATCTTCTTCGATGGCCAAATCTACGACGCCTATGAGTTCATCTGCGGACTCATCGAGAGTACCAGGACACGTATTGTCCTCATCGACAATTACGTGGATGATACCGTCCTAACTATGCTGGATAAACGGGAGGCAGGAGTTGCGGCAACCATCTACACACAAAAGATATCGCCACAGTTCCATCTTGATATTGCAAAGCACAACGCCCAGTACCCGTCTATCGACGTAAAAGAGTTCACTAAATCTCACGACCGCTTCCTGATTCTTGACAATCAGGTATATCTCATCGGCGCGTCTTTAAAAGACCTCGGCAAAAAATGGTTCGCGGTGTCCTTAATGTCGGAAACTGACCCAGAGCTACTCCTTTCTCGATTATAAACGAAGATCCCGGGTCAGGGCCCGGGATGAGGGGGCGGAGATGCCCGGTCGGGGCCGGGCATGACGGGACGTTGCAGGTGGGGAGACAGAACGTCGCCGGTCCGCGTTTTTTTCGTGACCGGCGACGGTATAATCCATATGTGGGCGAAAAGCGTTGCAGGCGGGCCAAAAAATGCGGACCGGCGACGCTAAAGCTAGAGCAGGGAAAGCAGCAGGGCGCGGGCCTCGGGGAGGGTTTCGGGAACGGAACGGCCGCCGGTGAAGAGAGCGTCAACCTGATCTTTCTTGCCGGGGAAGAGTTTGCGGAGATTCTTCTTGGTGAGGGGGAAGACGGTGTCGCCTTTGTACAGGAAAAGGGTCTCCGTAACCTCGTAAGGATAGGTCTTTCCCTCTTCTAAATCATAGATCACCCCATCGGCATAGATGGAACTGTAACTGCGGATGGAGCTGGTCTGGGAGGTGGTGCCATAACCGGCCTGCTTTACATCTGTGTACACTTTCACATACCGGTGAATGGCAATGCCCATATCGGGAGCCACGGGAGACAGACGGTAATAGACGTTTTGGTGGTGAAGGAAGGATACCGTGTCAATCAGGACCTTGAGCACATTGTCTGCATTGCTGGCTTCCAGCTCCTGGCCGTTCTTGTCAATGAACCGGAGCGTATTGTCTACGGCGCAGATATTGAGCTGGCCCTGGGCAGGAGCCTGCCCCCGGAAGTAGATGTACCCCTGGTCAAACTTGGGCATCAGGTAATACACCTCATTGGGGATCCCCTTGGAGGACTCCTTATTTTGAGCCTGTGCGCTCAGGCCCACCAGCAGCAGACCGAGCGCACAGACAAAACGTTTAAGCAAAGACATATTAACGTACCACCTGGGTAAACACAGGGGCCTTTCCTTCTTCGGCCAGTACGTATACCGTCATCTGGGAAGGGCCAAACTGAGGCATACCCTCGCGAGGGAGGTTCTCGGCGGTGAACTTATACTCAGTGCCACAGGGAGTGGTGCGGGCAGCCACCTCCACAGCCTTGGCCTGAATCATAGGATAGTCGCCCACGGCAGTGTCAAAGATGGCAGCCTCTTCTTCGGAAACGGCGTGTGCCTCCGGGAAGTCCTCCAGCGGAGTGAACTCACCCTTCACAAAGCCATTGGCCTTGAGGAAGTAGTCAATCTCGGCGGGAGCGGCCTCAATGCGGGCAGCGCGTACGCCATAGCCGGGGAGAACGGTGGCACCGGGCTCCTTGGTGGCCAGTTCGGCAGAACTGCTCTGCAGACCGCCGCTGCCAAAAGTGCAGAACGGAACTATCTTCTTGCCACTGAAGTCAATCTGCTCCAGCACGCCACCCATGGGCAGGGCCATAGTGCCATACCAGACGGGATATCCCAGGAAGATGATGTCGTACTTGGAGATATCGGCCTTGATGGGCTCCAGCTCGGGGAAAATGCCCTTGGCACGCTCTTCACCGGCGCGGTTGATGGTCTCCTGATAAGTGCCATCGTAGGGGTTCACGCACACAACTTCTTCGATGTCGGCACCCAGGGCCTTCTGGATTTCCTGGGCAACGGTACGGGTGTGGTCGGTCTGGGAATAGTAGAGGACCAGCACCTTGGGGGTCTTGGGCCCGCAGGCAGCAAACAACATGGCCATAGCGGCAAAAATTAAAATCCGTTTCATATAAGTGTTAATTGGTTAAAAATTATTCGTCAATGGTGAGGCTGTCAAAGATGAAGGGCAGGAGGTCGTCTACCTTATGGAACTTGCGGATACGCTTGCTGCCCACCAGGATTACCTCAATGGGCCGGCCAAATTTCCTCTGATACTGGGCCATCACCTGGCGGCAGGAGCCGCAGGGCGAAGCGGGGCTTTCACAGAGGACGCCATGGTCGCTGGCGGCTATGGCCAGCTTGACCATAGGCGTATCGGGATAATTGGCACCGGCGGCAAACATAGCCGTACGCTCGGCGCAGAGGCCGGAAGGATAGGCCACGTTTTCCTGATTGGCACCTTTGACAATCGTCCCGTCGGCCAGCAGCAGGGCCGCTCCCACCTGAAAGTGCGAGAAGGGCGAATAGGACCCCTTCTTTGCCTCCAGGGCAGCGGCTGCCAGGTTCTGGTCAATGGGATCCATCTCCTCGGGAGAGGAGAATTCTTCATAGTTGATGGTAAAGTTTACGTCTGCCATTATGCGGTTCTTTTATTATTAACTTCCAAGGGTTGCCACCATCACGGCTTTGATGGTGTGCAGCCGGTTTTCGGCCTCGTCAAAGACAATGCTCTGGGGGCCTTCAAATACTTCTTCTGTTACTTCTACGCCATTAAGGCCGAATTTTTCGTACACTTCCCTACCAACCTTGGTTTCCAGATTATGGTAAGCCGGGAGGCAGTGCATAAATTTGCAGTTGGGGTTGCCGGTGGCGGCCATCAGTTCTGCATTCACCTGGTAGGGCTTCAGGAGCTTGATTCGCTCTGCCCAAACTTCGGCCGGTTCTCCCATAGAGACCCAGACGTCGGTGATGAGGAAATCGCAGCCCTTGACGCCGGCTTTTATGTCATCGGTGATGGTAATACGGGCTCCGGTCTCGGCGGCAATGGCCTGGCACTGCGCCACCAGCTCGGGGGCCGGCTGCAGGGCCTTGGGGGCCACAATGCGCACGTCCATACCCATCTTGGCGCCGCCCACCAGCAGGGAGTTGCCCATATTGTAGCGGGCGTCTCCCAGATAGGCGTAACTCACCTGGCTCAGGGGCTTGTCTGTGTGCTCCTGCATAGTCAGGAAATCGGCCAATATCTGCGTGGGATGGAACTCGTTGGTAAGGCCGTTCCACACGGGAACGCCAGCGTACTGCGCCAGCTCTTCCACTATGCTCTGGCCAAAGCCCCGGTACTCTATGCCGTCAAACATTCGGCCCAAAACCCGGGCCGTGTCTTTCATACTTTCCTTGATGCCTATCTGGCTGCCGGTGGGGCCCAGATAGGTAACGTGGGCTCCCTGGTCGTGTGCAGCCACCTCAAACGAGCAGCGCGTACGCGTAGAAGTCTTTTCAAAAATGAGGGCTATGTTCTTTCCCTTGAGGCGCTGGACCTCGGTTCCGGCCTTCTTGGAGCGTTTGAGCTCTGCGGCCAGGTCCAGAAAATACTGAATCTCCTGCGGAGTAAAGTCCAGCAGTTTGAGAAAGTGGCGGTTGTGTAAGTCTACGGTCATGGTTTAGTCTCTTCTTAGTGGCAGGGTGGAACATCTCAGGAGACCGCCCATCTTGGAGATTTCCCGGTACGGGACGGTTTCTACGGTTATGCCCCACGCCTCGCGAAGGTGGTTATTCAGGCGGGTGAAGTGCTCTTCCGTCACCACCACATCGGGGGCGATGGAAAGCACGTTGGTGTTCATATAGTACATCTCCTCGGTGGTAATCTCAAAGACATTCTGAGGGCCGAAGAGTTCAATCAGGTGATCTGCATCCCGCGGGTTCATAAAGCCCCGGCGGTAGATGATGGCCTTGTCCTCCCCTACCGGCATAAAGGTGCAGTCCAGGTGCAGGATGCCGGCATAGGGATCCGTATCGCTCTTGAGGAGGTTCAGGGGAACGATGGTGCGCTCCGGGAACAGCATCTTGAGGTATTCCACGGCCAGGCGGTTGGTGCGGGCCGTCTTTACGCTGCGGTAATCCGGGAAATCGTACTGGCCCAGGAAGATGTAATTCTTGTACAGGATTACGTCTCCCCCTTCCACGTGCACGGACTCCGGAAGGTTGTAGATCTGCTTGTAATGGATCTGGCGGTAGATGTCTCCGTAGGCGTCAATCTCTTCCTGACGGTCCGGGATAATGTTGGATACAATGATGCTGTCTCCAATCACAAAGCCCACGTCCCGCGAAAAGACCTGGTTGCAACCCGGCACCAGGCGGGGACGGTAAACCTTTACATCATACTTGTGAAGAACGGCTTCAAAGGCGCCCATCTCCTTCACAATATCTACTTCCTTGGGGTAGACGCCGTATTTAACCGACTCGTAAGACTTGCTGTCATAGGTCTGGTCCAAAGTGGGTTCCGGACCGCTGGATTGGGGCAATCCCAGCACCACTTCCCGCAAGCGGGAGGTCTCGGACTCAATATGGAGCTCAATCTGTGACATACAATTATAAAGTTTGTAAATATAAGAAAATTTTCTCACACTTACTTTTTAAATTTATTTTGGAAGATTGGGGAAAACGCCGTAACTTTGCCTCAGAATGAAGCCCGTAAAAGACGGAATCCTGGAATGCCTCTCCTTTGCAGATGTGCACGTACACCTGCGAGAGCCCGGTTTCACTGCTAAAGAAACCATTCTTACAGGCACCCGTGCCGCAGCTCGCGGCGGTTACACCCTCGTTTGTCCTATGCCCAATCTCAATCCCGTTCCGGACTCCCCGGAGACGCTGGCCATTGAGCTGGAGGCCATACGCAAAGACGCTGTGGTGAGGGTGCTCCCCTATTGCTCCATTACAATGGGCCGAAGAGGCCTGGAACTCGTGGACTTTGCCACCCTCAAGGGCAGCTGCTGCGCCTTCTCCGACGACGGCTCCGGCGTCCAGAGCGAAGCCGTGATGCTGGAAGCTATGAAGGCCGCCGCCCGCGAAGGCGTAATCATAGCCGCCCACTGCGAAGACAACACCCTCCCGGGAGAAGACCCCCGCAGCGAATGGGGCCAGATTGAACGGGACCTGGAGCTTTGTGCTAAAACCGGCTGCCACTACCACGTGTGCCATATATCCTCCCGCGAGAGCGTCCGCCTCATCCGGGAAGCCAAGGCCCGCGGGGTCAACGTAACCTGCGAGACCGCTCCCCACTACCTCACCCTCTGCAAAGAAGACGTAAAGGATGAAGGCCGATTCAAGATGAATCCCCCCATCCGCAGCGCAGAGGACCGCGAGGCGCTCATCGAAGGCCTGGCCGACGGAACCATTGACGTCATTGCCACCGACCACGCCCCGCACACCGCCGAGGAGAAGAGCCGCGGCTTTGCCAAAAGCGCTATGGGTATTGTGGGTCTGGAGACCTCCTTCCCCGTGCTCTACACCCGCCTGGTGCGCACCGGCCGCATTAGCCTGGAGCGCCTGGTAGAGGCTATGAGCGAGGCACC
>JAEEQI010000134.1 GCA_016285215.1 Bacteroidales bacterium
ATTTCCTCTTTGTCCCCGGCACGGGTTCGCTCAAACAGGGCACCTTCAGCCACAGCACCGAGGTAGCCTCCCCCGGCTACTACAGCGTGCGGCTGGAAGACTATGACGTAAAGGCAGAGATGACGGCCGCCTCCCTCAGCGGCGCTTTCCGCTTTACATACCCCGCGGCAGATTCGGCCTTTGTGCTCATCAATGTAAACCATAGCTTGAGATGGAAGACCGTGTGGTCGGAGGTCCGGCAGATAGATGACTATACCCTGGTGGGCGGCAAGCTGGTCAACGGCTGGAACCCCAGCCGCTACGTGTACTTTGCTGCCCGCTTCTCGGAGCCCATCCGGGACCTCACCATCTACAAAGACGGCAAGCCCGTCATCTACAACACCAGCCGCTTCCGCAGCAGCAAGGAAGCCTGGGGCACGCCTCTGCAGGCCTATGTGCGCTTTGCCACCACCCAGGGCCAGCAGGTGAACGTGCAGGTGGCGGTATCGGCCACGGGAATAGACGGCGCCCTCCTCAACCTCTCGGAGATAGAAGGCAAGTCCTTTGACAACATCCGCAAAGACGCAGAGAATCTGTGGGAGGCCGAACTGGGCCGATACAAGCTGGCCGATGACTGCACCCGCGAGCAGAAGGAGACCTTCTACACCAGCGTGTACCACACGGCGCTGCATCCCTTCCTTTTCCAGGACCGCGACGGCCGCTTCCGCGAGCACGACGGCACCCTGGGTTACGCCAGGGACTTCACCAACTACACCACCTCCTCCCTCTGGGACACATACCGCGCCTTCCATCCCCTGCTCAACCTCATCAACAAACCCCTGCAGGCGCAGCTGGCCAACTCTATGCTGGCGCACTATGACAAGAGCACGGAGCATATGCTGCCCATCTGGAGCTTCTATGGAGGTGAAACGTGGTGTATGATTGGCTATCACGCCGTTTCGGTACTGGCCGATATGATGGTCAAAGGCGTCAAGGGCTTTGACTACGAGCGTGCGTACCAGGCAATGAAAGCCACCGCCACCAACCCCAACTACGACTGCCTGCCGGAGTACACGGAGCTGGGCTACGTCCCCTTTGACAAGGAAATGGAATCCGTTTCCAAGACGCTGGAATACGCCTACGACGACTGGTGCATAGCCCAGGCCGCCAGGCTCCTGGGGCACGAGGAAGACTATGAGTTTTTCTTCAAACGCAGCCAGAATTACCGCAACCTCATTGATCCCGAAACCAAGTATATGCGCGGCCGGGACAGCCAGGGCAACTGGCGCACTCCTTTCTCTGACATTGCGTACGAGGGCCCGGGCTCGGACAACGGCTGGGGAGACATCACGGAAGGCTTTACGCTGCAGTATACCTGGACGGTGCCGCACGCCTTCGAAGACTATATGGCCATTGCCGGCAAGAAGTTCCTCACCAAGCGCCTGGACAATATGTTCACCATTGAGATGAGCGACGACATTCCCGGCGCACACGATATCTGGGGCCGCATTGGCGGCTACTGGCACGGCAACGAGCCCTGCCACCACGTACTGTATCTGTACAACAAACTGGGCAAGCCGCAGGAGTGCCAGAAGTGGGTCCGCTACGTAGCCGACCATTTTTACGGCAACACGCCCGACGCCCTGAGCGGCAACGACGACTGCGGCCAGATGAGCGCCTGGTACATCTTCAACTGCCTGGGCTTCTATCCGCTGTGCCCCGGCAGCAACGAGTACGAGCTGGGTTCTCCCTGCCTCCCCGGCGTGGACGTCAAACTCTCCGACGGCGGCGTGCTCAAGGTCCGCACCCGGAACTGGACCCCGGAGCACGTGTACGTAAAGGCCGTCTACCTCAACGGAACCAGAATGAAAGGCACCACCTTGAAGTACGAGGACATCAAGGACGGGGCCGAACTCCTTTTTGTAATGCAGTAACTTTGCGCTCGTGAAACGAATTTACTATACCTTATTAGCCGCTCTGGCCATCCTTACGGTGGGTTGTGCAAAGCCCGACCGCACGGAGGAGGCCAACAACCTGAAGGTCCGGATTCAGAACAAAATGCTCTCGGACCCCACCCCCGACGAGGCCATTGCGCTGGTAGACAGTGCAGAGCTGGCTGGCATCTTTTCCCCCACCACGGCCAACCTGATCCGCTCCAATGTTTACGGCCAAATGGGCCATACGCGGCTGTCCATCTTCTACGGCGAGCAAATCAAGCCCAGTCCCGAGCTCCGGAGCGAAGGCATCAACTACTATTCGGCCATGCTCCATCTTATGTCTCTTCTGAACAATAGCGGAGAATGGGGAAAGGCCCTCCATCTGGCCGATGAGATGATTGCCGACGTGGACAAGGGAGGCATGGACGAGCAGATAGCCACGCGCATCAAGAGCCGCGCCCTCACCGCCAAAGGAAACTGTGAAAAGGGAATGGGACATATGGAAGAGGCCGAAAAATATTACCTGGAAGGCCTCAACCTAATGATGGACGGCGTGGTACACCCCCGTGATTACTGGGTGCTGGATGCCCTGTTCATAGCCGTAACGGAGACCACGGAGTTCTATCTGGAGTGGGGAAAGCCCCAAAGGGCCCTGCCCCTCATAGCAGCGGGCGACACAACCCTGGCCCGTATGGCCCGCTGTCCCGATATGCCGGAGGCCGTCCTCAACATTCGCAGCAACAACGTTATCATCAACCAGGCCCTCAACTATGCCTCCAATGGCATTTTCGACAAGGCCGAAGCCCTTTACCAGAAACACAGGCAGGCCCGCAATCTGTCGGCCTATGACCTGGTAGCCCGGGCCCGCTATCTGACCATCGTGGGCCGCTACGATGAGGCCATCCGCCTGTTCCGCCAGACCGACTCCCTCTACCTGTCCCGGGGCAGCGCCATAAACAACTCCTACATCAATAACTATATGATGAGCCAGTACAAGGCCTTGAAAAAGGCCGGACGTACGGAGGAGGCTATGGCATACGCCGACCGTATGCGCCACCTGAGCGACTCCATCCACCTGGTGGAGCGCAAGATGGATATGGAGCAGCAGGAGGTCATCCGTCAGAAGGAGGCCGAAATTTCCAGCCGCCGCCAGTCGCTGGTCATCCACCGCATCATCCTCCTTTCGGCCATCATCATCATCCTGCTCATTGGCTACCTTCTTGTCCGCGCCCGCATCTACAACAAGGCGCTGGAGGAGAAGAACCGCAGCCTCTACCAGGAGATCCAGCAGAGGGAAAGGGCCGAAAACGAAGAGCGCCTGGCCCTGCAGGCACAGCCCGAGGAAAGCCTGTCTCAGAACCAGCTGCTCTATCGCAAGCTGTGCGAGCTGATGCAGGACCCCGAGGTCTTCACCAATCCCGATACCAACCAGGACACGCTGGCCAGCCTCGCAGGCACCAACCGCACCTACATCTACGATGCCCTGCGTGAGTGTGCCGGAAAGACGCCCGTCGATTTCATCAACGGATACCGCCTCCGCTATGCGGCCAACCTTCTGGCCACTTCCAAAGACTCCGTATCCCTGATTGCCGAACTCTGCGGCCTCTCCCGCCGCACCTTCTACCGCCTCTTTGAGGACGCTTACGCCATGTCGCCTTCAGACTACCGGAAAGTGGCCAAAAAGTAGAAATTGCAGGATTGGCACAATGATTTGTAGGGGTGGCACAACGGGCCACCCCTCTTTGCATACCTTTGCTCCCGGATTCAACAAGCAAAGAGTATGGATTTTACTTTGATCATAACCGCAGCCCTGGCCGCCGCCATCATTGTCATAGTACTGATGCTGGTGGCCGTGGTCGTATACCAGCGGTGGCGTATTGGAGAGAAGAACGCCGCCCTGGGCAAATTCATCAGAGAGAACCTGGAACTCGCCAGCGAACTTGACAAAACAATTAACCATAAATAAAAAAACAATGAAAAAAAATCTGCTGACGCTCGCAGCCGTCCTTTGCTGCGCTTTGATTTCTTCTTGTAACAAAGACAACGGTGAAACCCCCGCCCCCGACAACAAGCCCACGCACGCGGTGATGCAATACGCCCTTTCCGCTACCACCCAGATGCTGGATATGCTCACCCTCACCGTTGAGTATTACGATGCCAACGGTCAGGTAAAAAGTGAACAGATGACCAATACAAAGTGGACCAAGGAAATCAAGGCCAAGCTGCCCGCCACCCTGGGCGTCCGCCTCAAAGCACAGCTCAAGCCCGGCGCAGACCCCTCCGCCTTGGAGAAGTTCACGGCCGCTTATGGCTATGCCTACGACGGCTACGCCGTGAATGCTTCCAACGAACAGGTGGGAAAAGAGGTCTTCTATTCCGTGGACAAAGACCTGGATATGCAGGGATCCAAACTGGAAGACTGGATTGCCCGCCACTCAGACGGCCTTGTCAAATACCTCTTCACCTTTGGCACCGACGGAAATGCAACCAAAATAAGCTGGGAGTAGTATGAAAAAGATCCTGATGGCCGCAGCGGCCTTAACGCTGATACTCACCTCCTGCAACAGCAGGATGGAGCCCATCATAGTAGAGGACACCAAGCCGTTCCCCTACGACACCGAGATAGACGAGACCGTGCGTCCCGGCGACGACTTCTACCACTATGCCCTGGGCAAGTGGCTGGACAGCAGCAATCCCTCGCCGTCCTTCTTTGACCAGATAAGCGAAAATAACCACGAACTCCTGGCCCGGACGCTCACCACGTCTAGCGATCCCCTGCTGGTCCAGCTGCGCGGAATGGTGGAAAAGGCTATGGCCGATGACAGCCGCAGCGCAGCCCTTATCAAGGAGCGCCTGCAGATGCTGGAGCAGGTGGAAACCGTGGACCAGCTCTATGAGGCCTTCTCTGAGCTGCACCGGCTGGGTTACAATCCCCTGGTGCGCCTGTCACCCGAAGTCAGATATGGGAAAGAGGTAGCCAACATTATGCTTAGCGGAGGCAAGCCGGTGGAACTGGATACCCTGATGGCCATGAGAGATACCGAAAAAGTAGCAGAAAAGGTGGCCTCCTACTGCCAGCCCCTCACTCACTTTGGTTATTCTCAGGAGCGCATTGCCCAAATTAGCCAGAATGCCGTCAAGATGGAGACCGTTGAGATGAGTGTTTTTGTGAATGTCTATGATTTGCTCAACACGCCCGCCGAACGGATACCCGCTACCAAATCCGATGACCCGTACAAGGATGCCGCTATGTTCGTTGGAGGGCTGATGGGGCTGGACCCGGCCCTCGTGGAGAGATATATGATCTCGCCATTGAATAAGGTCGGCTTCGAACTCCTCCGGCAGTTTGCAACACTGGCCGAGCACCCGGAACTGGTTCCCCTCTTCCGCGACTATATGATTTACAATGTCATCTGCCAGGACGCCTTCTGCATTCCCAAGACCACGGCCCAGACCGACCGCGTTGCCATCCTGGCCAACCTGCTTCACTACAACCGATACTACAAGTACCGCATCCTTTTGGATAGCTATGGAACGGAGAACATCTTCAAGCAGCAGTGCCTGAGCATCCTGGAAGATCTGCGCCAGGTGCTCATCGAGCGCATTGAGAATCTGGACTGGATGAGCGCTCCCACCAAGGCCGAAGCCCGCAAAAAGGCCGAAGCTATGACATTCTACGTGGGCTATCCCGAGCAGTGGAATAACGATATGACTCCCCGGGTGGACGGCGACTGCCTGCTGGACGTGGCCACCCAGCTGCGCCAACACCAGAACTCCGTTGTGAAGAAAATGTTGGGACATAACCTCGATGAAGTGGGCTGGGATTTCTGGGCCATCCTATCGGCCTTCACTACCGACAACGCTTTCCATTTGAGAGAAGCCAATGCTTTGATTATCCTTCCTTCCTGGATTACGCGTCCCCGCTTTGACGATGAGCTGAGCGAAGCCGTCACCTATGCTGCCGCCACCTGCTTTGCCCACGAAATCTGCCACGGTTTTGATGCAGGCGGCTCTCTGGCCGATGCCGATGGCGTCAAACGCGACTGGTGGGAACCGGCCGACAAGCAGGCCTTCCTGGAGAAACAGAAGGCTCTGATTGAGCTCTTCAACCAGATGGAGGACTATCCCGGACAGCCCGCCGACGGCGAACTAACCCTTAATGAGAACCTGGCCGACTACGGCGGAGTGACCATAGCCCTGGAGTGCTACAAGCAGCGGCTCACCCGCCAGGGCTTCACCGGCGAGCAGTTTGACGAGCAGATCAAGAAGTTCTTCCTCGCTTACGCACAGTTCTACAAGCATACCTATGAGCGCACGGTGGAATCCCAGAAAAAGATACACGATATGAAAGACAGCCACTCGCTCAACCACGTCCGCATCAACGGTATGATGCGCCTGCAGGATGACTGGTACCGCCTCTACGACGTCCAGCCCACCGACAAACTCTACATAGCACCCGAAAACCGCGTTAAAATTTGGTAAAGACAATGAAAAAGACGTTAATGGCCTTGGTGGTCCTCCTTACAATAGCAGTTGTGTCCTGCACAAAAGACAACATCCCCGCAGAGTATAAATCCCTGGAAGGCACCTGGGTGGCCGACCTCACGGGTCATACCCATTCCATTTGGAATTTCGGCACGTGCTGGAACGTTTGGAACTTCCAGACCGATGGCACGGGCGTGTGCGACGT
>JAEEQI010000005.1 GCA_016285215.1 Bacteroidales bacterium
TACAGTCCCAAAAGCGGTATGATTTGGGATTTTACTCCCGTAAAGGTTCCGATTACTCTTACGGATTCTGAGGGGCACGACCTTCTGGATCCCAAGTTTGAAGGTAACTGGCTGAGTAAGCGCATTATAGGATCATTTGACGGAGAAACCTATGAGGGCATTGAGACCCATTTTTCCCCTGCGGCCGAGGCCCAGACCAAGATGGTGCTGGCCATTGTAGAGGGCTTTTCCGTATATCCTTTGGATTACACGGGTACAGACCGGTATATCCTTTATTTTGGAGACCTGGACGCCGCCGATAAGTGGGATACCGATCTGGCCATTGCCTGGCCCGACGGCTCCAGGGATGTGATTCGCGTGCAGCACGCGTATCGCTGGAAATTTAATGGTAATCCGGAGTTCTATACCGGCTACAAACTCAACGGTGAACCCGTAGAGGGCACCTTCATTCAGTTGCAGAAATAGTCTTATGAATCCGGTCTCTGCCAGGCTCCTGAATCAGCAGCTCATTGCTCCGCAGTTCTCTTCGCCCCACGATGTGGTGGAGTGGATGGGAGCCCTGCAGGCGCAGGATTACAAGATGATGCGCTGGGCCGTGGAGATGCGGTGCAAGAGACCCTCGCTCAAAGCTTTTACAAAGGATTTCAATGCAGGCCGAATAGTCCGTACCCACCTCTTCCGCACCACCTGGCAGCTGGTGGCAGGGGAAGACCTCCGGTGGATGCTGGATTTGTGCCGGGAACCCGCCCTGAGGGGCCTTCTGGGCTGGATGAAGACCAACGGCGTCTTTATCCCGGAGGCCGAACAGGCCGTCGTTCAGCAGGTGTTTGTAGATGTCCTTTCCCGCAAGAAATCCGTCCTCAAGGAAGATTTTGCCTATGCTCTGGAGGATAGGGGAATGCAGATAACAGACCAGCGGCTTTCCTATCACATCCGCCTGGCCGAGTATTCCGGTCTTCTGTGCAGCGGAGACCTTACGCCCTTAAGGAGAACCTGCGCGCTGGTGGCCGACAAACTGCCATCGGCCCCTGCTTTCTCTAGGGAAGAATCGCTGGCTATGCTGGCCCGGAAGTACTTCCGCAGCCACGGTCCGGCTACTGTTGAGGACTTCTCCTGGTGGAGCGGCCTGGGACTCATCGAATGCCGGAAAGCTATGGCATCCCTGGGCCCTGAGCTCATTCAGGGGCGGTGCAAGAGGATGGACCTCTTCCTCCATCAGGACAGCCGTACGCGGGGCTTTCGCAGCGGCTCCGTGCACCTGCTGCCGCCGTACGACGAGTATCTCATTGGCTACAAAAGCCGTCATATTTCTCTCCATCCCGACCACAGCCACCGTGCGCACAACAACAGCGGCATCTTCTGGCCCGTTCTGTTGCAGGACGGTGAAGTAATTGGCAACTGGACGGCTACCGGTCCCGTTACGGTGGATATATTCAACAACAAGGCCTCCCTGAATGAGGAGGCCTTGCAGAAGGAAATCAATAGATATAACTCTTTTAGCGGCCGATAGAGGCGGCTACGATGGAGGCAATCACGGAGCGCAGGCGGCCGGTGGAACCCTCGTCCTTGGGATGGACGCGGTGGGCCAGCACAATGACGGCGGTCTTGGTCTCGGGATCCAGGATCATAGACGTTCCGGTGTAGCCGGTGTGGCCGCGGACGTCGTCCAGGCAGAAGATATCACCGCTGGTGTAAGGACCGGTGTAGTAGGTGTCCCAGCCCAGGGCACGGGCTACCTCGTAAGCGTTGGTCTCGGGAACGGTGAACATCTTTTTGACGGTGAGGGGGCTCAGGATGCGGTGTCCGTTGTAGGAACCTTCGTTGAGCAGGGCGGCGGCCACCACGGCCAGGTCTTCCACGTTGGAGAAGACGCCGGCGTTACCGGAGTTTCCGGCATTGGCCAGACGGGCGGTGGGGTCGTGGACTTCGGCCTTGAGGACGTGTCCGTCGGCCTGAATCTCGGTGGGGGCGCAGAGCTTGGCCAGCTCTTCCAGACCGGGACGGCAAGGCTTTTCACCGTACAGCGGGAAGTAAGTGGTGTGCTCCAGACCCAGCACGTCAAAGACGTTCTTCTGGGCGTAGTCGCAGAGGCGCTCTCCGGTCACCTTCTCCAGGATGTTCTGGAGGGTGATGAAGTTGAGGCAGCTGTAGAGCTGCTTGGTGCCCGGGCGGAAGTTACGCTTGATGCGGGTGGAGATGTACATCATCAGGGAATCGGGGCTGTTGGTGCCAAATTCGTTGATGTAGGCCGATACGTTGGGAAGATAGGCGGCCAGGCCGGAAGTGTGGGTGAGGAGGTCCTGCACGGTGATTTCCACTTCTTCCTTGGTCTCGGGATCCACCCAGTTCTTGAATTCCGGGAAATAATAGTTTACAGGGTCTACCAGACGGACCTTGCCCTGCTCTACGAGCTGCATAAAGGACAGGGTGGTACCCACGCACTTGGACACGGAGGCCATATCAAACATAGTTTCCACGGTCATAGTGTCTTTCTCGGGGTACACGGACTTGTAACCGAAGGCCTTCTCGTACACCAGATGGCCGTTGCGTACTACGCCCACCACCGCACCGGGGATGTCTCCGGCGGCGATGGATGCGTTGACGGCGCTGTCAATCAGTGCAAGATGCTGGGCACTCATTCCCTGTAAAAGGGGAGTGGAACGGCGGATGCCGGTTTCCAGTTTGGGGCTGCAAGACGCTACCAGGACTGCAGCCATTAGAATTAGTGTTGAAGTTCTTTTCATATAGAAATTTATCCTAAAAATCCTAAGAGGATACCAGCGGCCACGGCCGAACCAATGACGCCGGCCACGTTGGGGGCCATAGCGTGGGTGAGGAGGTGGTTGGAGGGATCGCATTCGAGACCTACACCCTCGGAGACACGGGCTGCATCCGGAACGGCCGATACGCCGGCGTTACCGATGAGCGGGTTGATCTTCTTGCCTTCCGGGAGGAAGAGGTTCATAAATTTCACGAAGCTGACGCCAAAGGTGGTGGCAATCACGAAGGAAGCCAGACCCAGGCCGAAGATGAGCACGCTGCGGCCGGTGAGGAACACGTCGGCCTGCGTGGAGGCACCCACGGTAAGACCGATGAGCGTGGTGACGATGTCAATGAGCGGACCACCGGCTGTGGCGGCCAGACGCTTGGTTACACCGCTCTCCTTGAGGAGGTTACCAAAGAAGAGCATACCCAGTAGCGGAAGGCCGGAAGGCACTATGAAAGCCGTGCAGATGAAGCCCACGATGGGGAAGATGATCTTCTCCCGCTGGCTTACCACGCGCGGTTTGTTCATACGGATGACGCGCTCTTTCTTGGTGGTCAGGAGCAGCATAATGGGCTTCTGGATCACGGGAACCAGGGCCATATAGGAATAGGCCGATACGGCAATGGCGCCCATCAGTTCCGGAGCCAGCTTGGAGCTGAGGAAGATGGCGGTGGGACCGTCGGCTCCGCCGATGATGCCGATGGCACCGGCCTCATTGGGGGCAAAACCCAGGGCAAGGGCCAGCAGATAGGCACCAAAGATACCCAGCTGTGCAGCGGCACCAATGAGGATGAGGCGCGGCTGTGAGATGAGCGCGCTGAAATCCGTCATAGCACCAATGCCCAGGAAGATGAGCGGCGGGTACCAGCCGTTGCGTACACCGTGGTACAGGATATTGAGCACCGAGCCTTCCTCGTACAGACCAATTCTGAGGCCCACACCGGTGGTGGGGTCAAAGAACAGCGGGATGTTGCCAATGATGATGCCAAAGCCGATGGGCACCAGCAGCAGCGGCTCCCATTTCTTCACGATACCCAGCGTGATGAAAATGAGGCCGATGACAATCATCGCCAGATGCTGCCAGGTGCAGTTGGCAAATCCTGTGAATTGCCAGAACTGCTGGAGGCTGTCTAAAATGGTTTCCATTAGCCGATGGTTACGATGTCTGCGCCTTCCAGTACGGAATCACCCTTGCGGGCGTGAATGGCGGTGATGGTGCCGTCTGCTTCCGCGAGGATGTCGTTTTCCATTTTCATAGCCTCAATGACGGCCACTTTCTGTCCGCGCTTGATGGCCTGTCCTTCCTTGACATCGATGGAGATGATGATGCCGGGGAGGGGGCTCTTGATGGTTACACCGTTGCCGGCGGCCTTGGGGGCGGCGGCAGCAGGAGCGGCTTCAGGAGATACGCTCGCTGCGCTCGGTATGACAGGTTGGGTTGCCTGGACGGGGGCGTTCTCCAGCTCTACCTGGTAGTCGGCTCCGTTCACGTTTACCGTGAGGTTCTTTCCTTCGGCCTCACCAATCTTTACGGCGTAATCCTTACCGTTAATTTTGAATTTATACTCTTTCATTTCATGAAAAATAAAATGTTATACGTTACCCCCTCCCGAAACCCCTCCCCTCGGGGGAGGGACTTTAGGGGCGCATATTATCGGGGGAATTTCCTAAAGGCAAGAGCCTTATTATTCCAGCCGCTCTCTTTGCGGACAATGGTGATGATGCCGGGTTCCACGTCGTGGACGGCGTCGTTCAGGTACAGGTGCACGGCCGTGGCAATGGCGGCGTAAACGTCTCCGCCGTTTTCCATATCCAGGGCCAGGGCAATGGCGGCTGCTACCTCGGCGTCGGGCGTTCCCTTGGCGGCCTTCTTGGGCTTGGGGGCACGCTTGAACTTGCCGGAGAAGATGCCACCGGAGAGACTGTACACGAAGTACAGCACAATGAGGGCGGCGAACACCACCGACACGCTGATGAGGGTGAGCGTCCAGCCGTGCGGGTCAATCTGTGCCATCCGGTCCCCGCCTGCTGTGAGCAGCATACTATAAAGGAAGGTTGTCATGTTTCTTGGCAGGGATTTGTTGACGTTTGCCGGCCAGCTGCTCCAGGGCGCGGATTACGCGGAAGCGGGTGTTGCGCGGCTCAATGATATCGTCGATATAGCCCTTCTGAGCGGCCTGGTAAGGGTTGGAGAAGAGCTCTTCGTACTCTTTCTTCTTCTCTTCGAAGATGGCCTTGGCGTTCTCGGGGTCTTCCTTCATATCCTTGGCGTAGAGCACGTTCACGGCACCGTCGGCCCCCATAACGGCAATCTGGGCCGAAGGCCAGGCGTAGTTGACGTCTCCGCGCAGCTGCTTGCAGCTCATCACAATGTGGGCGCCGCCGTAGCCCTTGCGGAGGGTGACGGTGACCTTGGGAACGGTGGCTTCACCGTATGCGTACAGGAGCTTGGCGCCGTTGGTGATGATGGCACCGTATTCCTGCTGCGTGCCGGGCAGGAAGCCGGGAACGTCTACCAGGGTAACCAGAGGGATGTTGAAGGCGTCGCAGAAGCGCACGAAGCGGGCGGCCTTGCGGCTGGCGTTGATGTCCAGGACACCGGCCAGTACGGCAGGCTGATTGGCCACGATACCTACACTGCGGCCGTTCATATGGGCAAAGCCCACGATGATATTCTTGGCAAACTCCTTGTGAACCTCCAGGAAGGCGCCGTCGTCCACGATGCTCTTAATTACAGCATACATATCGTAGGCCTTGTTGGGGTTGTCGGGTACAATGCTGTTGAGGGCATCGTCCACGCGGTTCACGGGGTCTTTGGTCTCCTTGAAGGGAGCGGTCTCCAGGTTGTTCTGGGGAAGATAGCCAATGAGCTCCTTGATGGTGGCAATTGCGTCTTCTTCCGTTTCGGCGGCAAAGTGGGTGACACCGCTCTTGGAAGCGTGCACGGAGGCACCGCCCAGCTCTTCCTGGTTCACTTCCTCGCCGGTAACGCTCTTAACCACGGCCGGACCGGTCAGGAACATATAGGAGGTATTCTTGACCATCAGGGTGAAGTCCGTGAGGGCGGGGGAGTAAACGGCACCGCCGGCGCAGGGACCCATAATGCAGCTGATCTGGGGCACCACACCGCTGGAGAGGATGTTGCGCTCGAAGATTTCTCCGTAGCCGGCCAGGGCGTCAATGCCTTCCTGGATACGGGCGCCGCCGGAATCGTTAAGGCCGATGCAGGGGGCACCGTTGCGGAGAGCCATATCCTGGACCTTGCAGATTTTCTCGCTCATAGTCTTGGACAGGGAACCGCCGGTGACGGTGAAGTCCTGGGCAAATACGTAAACGGGACGGCCGCCAATGGTGCCGCAGCCGGTTACCACGCCGTCACCGTCGGTGTGGGACTGTTCCATCCCAAAGTTGGTGCAGCGGTGCTGGACAAACATATCGTACTCTTCGAAACTGCCCGGGTCCAGCAGAAGGGCCAGCCTTTCGCGGGCCGTCTTCTTGCCTTTGGCGTGCTGGGCTTCCACGCGCTTGGCGCCGCCTCCCAGGCGGGCCTTCTCGCGGCGTTCTACCAGTTTCTGGATGTTCTCACTTTGGATACTCATATGATTTACTTAAACATTTTATCTACTTCTTTCACGGCATCGGGGAGGGCAAAGACCGCCACGCGGTCGTAGGCTTCTATGCGGGAATGACCCACGGCGATAAAGCTCTCTCCTCCGCGGATGACGCCACCGATGATGGCGTTGGCGGGGAAATCAATGTCCTTGAGGATGTCTTTGGTTATCTTGGAGCCCGGGGCGGCCGTGTACTCCAACACCTCGGCGTCGGTTCCGCTCATATAGCGCACGGAACGCACCTTGTCGGAGAGGGTGAACTTGAAGATGCGGCTGGCGGTGGTGAGCTTCTTGTTGATGACGCTGTCCACGCCCATTTCTTCGGCCAGACGGATGTAATCCAAATTCTCCACCTGGGCAATCACGCGGGGCACACCCATCTTCTTGGCGGCCACGCAGGTGAGGATATTCACTTCGTCGTTGCCGGTGACGGCCAGGACGGCCTGGTAGCCCTTGAGGTCCTCTTCCAGCAGGAAGTCGGAGTCTCTGGCGTCTCCGCAGGTTACATTTACCTCGGAGGGAAGGGCGGCCGAAAGGGTGCGGCAACGCTTGGGATCAATTTCAATGAGCTTTACCTCGTCCACATTCTGGGCGGCCAGTCTCTGGGCCACCATTACGCCTATCTCACTACCGCCAAGAATCATAACGCGGCGGATATCCACCTGGTCCTTGCCCAGGTACTTGATGAGGGCCGGCATGGAGTTGCGGCCGCAGATAATGTACAGATAGTCGTAGCTCTTGAACGGGGTGTCAAAGCTGGGGATGATGGTCTTGCCTCCGCGGGAGATGGCCACAATTCGGAACTCGGAATCGGCCTCCTGCTCCTTGACCTTGTGCGCGAAATCCTTCACGTTCATATCCAGGAGGGGGGAATCGTCGTCCAGCTTGAACACGGCCAGCTGCAGCTTGCCACGGGCAAAGTCCAGGGACTCGTTGGTGGCGGTGTGGCGCAGCATATCCATAATCTCGTCGCTGGCGCTCTTCTCGGGGTAGAAGACCATATCTATGCCCATATCCTTGAACAGGAGCTTGTTCTCGGGGGTGAGGTAGTTCTCGTCGTCAATACGGGCAATCACGCGCTTGGCGCCCAGCTTCTTGGCCAGCAGGGCACTCACTATGTTCACGCTCTGGTTCTTGAGCGGATTAACGGCAATGAAAAGGTCTGCCTTGGCCGTTCCGGCTTCCTTGAGCAGCGGGATGGAGCTGTTGGGACCCAGGACGGTGGCTACGTCGGCCGATGAGGACAGGGAACGGATGCGCTCGGAATCGTCGTCCAGGACGGTTACGTCGCTGCCTTCCGCGCTCAGCATCTTTGCTAAGTGGGAGCCAACCTGTCCGGCGCCTTCAATTATTATCTTCATGGTTTTAACCCTTTTTTAATCCACAAAGATACTACTTTTTCCCAAATAGTCCTATAGGGACTATCCATCCGTTGTAGAGGCCGTCGGGGTGTCGGGCGTCCTTGAGAAGCTCTCCGGGACGGCGGAGCTGGCGGTATTCCTTGTGCGCCTGCAGCACGCTGCGGAAGAATTCCCATCGGCCTGTAAAGAGATAAACAAGGGCCGAAAGGCCATCGAGGCACATCCGGAGGAAGATTCTCACGCGCGTTCTGAAGCGGCTCTGGAGGGTCGAAGGGAGGTTGTTCTCCAGGAGGAGAAGGTTGTTTCGGAAGTTGAGCCGGAGCTTGAAGGGGGACTCGTTGGGCAGGGTGCCGCCGCCGATGTGATACACGTAGGAGGCGGGCACTATGGTCACCGTCCAGCCGCGCAGCTGCATTCTCCAGCAAAGGTCTATCTCTTCCATATGGGCGAAGAAACGCTCGTCCAGGCCGCCCAGGGCTTTCCAGACGCTGGAACGCACCAGGAGGCAGGCTCCGCTGCACCAGAGGACGTTGGCGGGCTCGTTGTACTGGCCGTGGTCCTTCTCTATCTTTTGCAGGATGCGGCCACGACAGAAGGGATAGCCGAAGCGGTCCACGAGGCCGCCAGCTGCACCGGCGTACTCAAAGGTGTCGCGCTGGGCGTAGGAGAGGAGCTTGGGGCCGCAGGCACCGCACTCCGGATGGCTGTCCATCCATTCCAGGAGGGGTTTGAGCCAGTCTTTGGGGACTTCTATGTCGCTGTTGATGAGGACGTAATAGTTGGCCTCAATCTCCTTGAGGGCGCGGTTGTATCCGCCCGTGAAACCGTAGTTCTGTTCCAGGCAGATGAGGGGCACCTGGGGGAACTCCTTTTCCATCAGTTCCCGGGAGCCGTCGTGGGAGTCGTTGTCTGCTACAAACACCCCGGCATCAAGGCCTTCACAGGAGGCCAGAAGACCCGGCAGGAACTGCTTGAGGTAGTCCCTGGTGTTGTAATTCAATATGACAACAGCAACCTTCATTAAGCGCTAAAATCAACGTCGGTAAAGGCTAGAGTAGGAACCAGTTTGCTGAGGCAGGGACGGGCGTCCTGTGCGGCGGCAATGAGGTGGCTCCAGAGGGTTAAGAAGTCTCCGGTGATGAGCATCTCGCGCACGGGGTGAACGCGCTTGCCGTCTTTGATGACAAAGCCTTCGATTCCGTACGAGAAGTTGCCGGTGGCGGGGTTGGAATTGCCGCCGTTGAAGCCCGTAACCAGGATGCCGTCCTTGACTTGGTTGAGGACATCCTGCTGCGTCTTGCAACTTCCCAGGGGCATTACTTTGACCCTGGTGGCGTCTTCTATGGTGGGCTCCATCTCCATCTTTCCGGAGATATAGGTGTTGAGGAAATACGTCTTTACTACGCCGTTCTCAATGATGGGCATTTCGCGCGTGGCCACGCCTTCGCTGTCAAAGAGGCGGCAGCCGGTGTCTCCGGGGGTGCGGGGGGCATCCAGGATGGTGAGCCCCTGCGGGAAGAGCTGCTTGCCCAGGCTGTCCATAAGGAAGGAGTTCTTCTGCTGCAGGCTGTAGCCGCCCAGGGCGCTCAGAAGGGGAGTGACCACCTTGGAGGCGCACTCGGTGTCCAGGATGAGCGTGTATTTGCCGCTGGGAACGGTTTGGGGACTCAGCTGGTCCACGGCCCGCTGGCAGGCTTTCTCTGCGCAGTCTTTGAGCTGCAGGTCCTTGAGACGGGGCGTGGCATCCCACCAGTAGCTGGAGAAATGACGGCCTTCGGCGTCTTCAATAGTGGATTCGTAGCCAATCTCAAAGGAGGTCTCCGTATGGCGGGCTTCCAGTCCCTGGGAGTCCAGGGTGAGGCTGTCAAAGACGGAGTCACTGTATTCGCCTTCTTCGGAAATGAGTTTCCAGGAGGCTTCGGGCCGAGGCTTAGCCCAGGCCATAGAACTCAGGGCCATCTGGCGGCGGGTTTCGGCGGTGAGGGACTCGTAGGCGGGGTCGTACAGGCCCAGTTCGAGGCCCGTGACGGCGTCTTTGGCCTGGCGCTCCGGGGCGGGGAGGGTGCGGAAGGCATCGGCCTCCAACATTTTGACGGTGTCAATGGCTTCCCGGATAAAGGCTTCCAGGCCTTCCTTCTCCAGGCGGTTGGAGGAGAAGGAGCCAAATTTGCCCTCTACAAACAGCTGCAACTGCAGGCTGCGGTCCAGTGCGTGGGAGGTCTTGTCCACTTCTCCGTTGAGCAGGCCCACCAGGTTGAGAAGGCTCTTGGTGAGGGTTATGCGCACTTTATCGGCCCCTTGCTCCAACGCAAAGCTGAGGCAATGCTTGGCCAGTGCTATTTCTTCCCGGGTCAATACTGCTTTCTCCATATCATTCTCCTCCTACGGTTAGTTTGCCAATGAGTACGGTGGGGATGCCGCAGCTTACGGGAGCGGACTGCTCCTTGCCGCAGGTCCAGGCACCGGGGTCTATGGCCAGGTCGTTGGCCACACCCTTGATATCGGCCAGGGCGGCGGGACCGTTTCCTATGATGTTGATGTCCTTGACGGGCTGCGTAAGTTTGCCGTTTTCAATAAGATAGCCGGATTTTACATAGAAGGTGAAGTCTCCTTCCCCAATCTGTACCTGGCCGTTGGCAAACTCGTCCACAAAGATGCCTTTGGATACTTCTGCTACCAGGTCTTCGGCCTTGGCGGTGCCGCTTTCCATATAGGTGGCGCGCATACGGGGGATGGGGGCGTAGCGGAAGCTCTCGCGGCGGCCGTTGCCGGTGGGTTTTACGCCGTAATGGGCGGCGGAGATGCGGTCGTGCAGGTATGATGTAAGTACGCCGTCCTCTACCATATAGGTCTTCTGGCCGGGGATGCCTTCATCGTCAAAGTTGAGCGAGCCTCGGTTGCCTCTGAGGGTGCCGTCGTCTATGATCTGGATGCCCTTGGGACAGATCTGCTGGCCCATCTTGTCGGCGAAGATGGAGGTGCCTTTGCGGTTGAAATCGGCTTCAAAGGCGTGTCCCATAGCTTCGTGCAAGAGGATGCCGGAAGCGCCGGCGCCCATCACTACGGGCATCTGTCCGCCCTTGGGACGCTTGGCGGCAAAGCGGTCGTCTATGCCTTTCACTACCTCGGCGGCCATTTCGTTCACCAGGGCGTCGGTTAACATTTCGGCCCCGCAGCGGAAGCTCCGGGAGGTGGATTTGTTCTCCGTGAGGTTGCCCTGCTTGAACACGGCGGTGAGGGAGACGCTGCCCATAGGACGGGTGTCCCATTTGAGTTCGCGCTCGCTGTTGTACATAAGGATGTCGCTCACCTGGAAGGCCAGGTTGGCTATGACCTTGACAATGCGGCTGTCCCGGCCGCGCACATTGGCCTCCAGCTTCTGCAGGAAGGGGAGGAAGGTGCTCATAGGCGTGCCGCGCCAGGGCTGTTCAATGGGGTAGCGGTCTGCGTTGGGGTTGGGCTCTCCTCGGCTGGGGTTGCGGGTGCCGTAGGGGCTTACGTCCGTGGGACCGGAGGCAATCTGGGCGGCAGCACGGGCCGAAGCCAGCATATCCTCCCAGGCGGTGCTTTCCGAATAGGCGTAGCCGGTTTTTTCTCCGCTCAACACGCGGATACCCACGCCAAAATCAATATGGTTTCCTCCGGAAGTAACGGCTCCGTCCCTTAGGAGGAGGCTTCCGTAGGTGGTATTTTCAAAGTATAAGTCTGCGTAGTTGCCGCCGGTGGACAGGGCTTCGGTTACGAGGCGGTCCAGCGCAGCGGCATCTATCTGGAATATATTGAAATAGTATGTCTTGCTCTCTATCATTTCTCTTCCTGATAAGGTACGCCGTCGTGTGCCAGCGGTACCTTGGCTATTTCTTTGGCTATGTACTCGGCCACGTCCTTGATGGGCGTGAGGGAGTACGTTTCGTCCGTGATCAGGGATTTGACGGTTTCGTACCTTTCCATATCACGGATCACGAGGCCCTTCTTGGAGCCTTCTGCAATTACATCGTAAGGCGGGTTGGAATTATCGGCCAGGATCCACTTGTCGCACGTTTGCATATAGTCGTGGAACAAGTAGTGCAGGCCCATTATGTAGCGGCGCCGGATGGTTTCTTCCGGGATATCGTGGCCGCCGGCCTTGACCCGGGCTGCCACCCGCTGAATGGCAATTTCCGGGCTGTTGAGCCAGAAATAAAGCACCGTCACGTAGTAACCCTTTTCCTGGGCGTTGCGCGTCATCTTGAGCAGCGAACGCGTGGCCAGCGTGGTCTCAATACAGAAATCTTCCCGCCGGTCAAAGAGGTACTGTACTTTACGCAGCATCAGGCGGCTGGCCGTGATGTATGCGCTCTCGGGCGAAAACGGCGACAGGTGCTTGGCAAATTCGTCCGAGTTTACAAATTCACTGCAGTCCAGCAGCTCCGGGAGAACGCTGTAAGAAGCCGTTGTCTTCCCGGAGCCGTTAGGACCGCTAATGATGTACAATCTGGGCACGTTACCTTATGCGGTGGCCGCTTCCAGTTTCTTGAGCATGGAGAACATCACCAGGCCGGAGATGACGCAAAGGGCCATCAGCACGGTCCAGTTGACCCACAGGGGCACATTGTCCCACAGCATGGAAGGAATGGAACTGAGGTAGTTACCAATGGCGGTGGCGGCAAACCACAGACCCATCATCAGGCCCTTGAACTTGGGCGGAGCTACCTTGGACACAAAGGAGATGCCCATGGGGCTCAGCAGCAGCTCGGCAAAAGTGAGCACCAGATACGTGGAGATGAGGTAGGTGGGAACCACGGGATCCGGGGATACGCCGCCTACGTTCACCAGTTCGGACGGGGCCGGCTGGCCCTTGGAGGCTGCCAGCATGATGAGGTAACCGAGGGCGGCTACGAACATGCCCATACCAATTTTACGGGGTGCGGAAGGCTCTTTTCCCTTGCTGGCCAGGGATGCGAAGATGGCCATGGAAATGGGCGTGAGGGCTACCACGAAGAAAGGATTGAACTGCTGGAACTGCTGGGGCAGGATGTTGATGACCTCATCCATACCGGCATACAGGGTATAAGCGCCGGCCCACAGGGCTACCGTAACGATACCGCTGATGGTCTTGCCTTTGGCGGTTTCGGACTGGAAGGTGCTGAAGAGGGTATAGACGGATACGGCTATGAGGGCGAGGGCCCAGATGTTGAATCCAATCTTGAGCGGGCCGGAAACGGTGCTCTGGGTATAGTCACGGGCAAAGTAGGTGAGCGAGGAACCGTTCTGGTGGAAGGCCATCCAGAAGAAGATAACCACGGCAAACACGAAGATGAGGGCCACGATGCGGTCCTTGGTCTGCTTGGGGGTGAGTTCCTGCACCGGAGCGTTGGAAGCGGCTGCCTGCTTGGCGTTGACGTCGGCGTGCTTGAACCAGCTGCGGCATCCCAGGTAAATGGCGATGGAGATAATCAGGGAAACGCAGGCTACAGCAAAGCCCAGGTTGTAGGCGGTGGCGAGGTTGTTGATGTAGTACTGGCTGAATTCCGTGAGGTTCATGGCTGCGATGTCAGAGCCGGGCATGGAGGCCTGCAGGGATTCCAGGAGGCTGGTGTCGCTCAGGCTGCCGCCCAGGAACTGGTGAGCCAGTGCCGGGATATCGGCCTTGTAGATGAGGCCGGCCTTGGCCAGGTGGCTGTTGGTGAGGGCCGTGGCGGCGGTAGGGGCAAACATGGCGCCGATGTTGATGGCCATGTAGAACAGGGAGAAGGCGCTGTCCCGCTTGGCGGCATACTGGGGGTTGTCGTAGAGGTTGCCCACCAGCACCTGCAGGTTACCCTTGAACAGGCCGGTACCGACGGCGATGAGCAGCAGGGCGCCGATCATCAGGGTGAGGGCGAACCCGCGCGCCGCGAAGGCATCTGTGGGGATGGCGAGGCACAGGTAACCGGCAAACATCACGCACACACCCGTGATGACGCACTTGCCGAAGCCAATCTTGTCGGCCAGCCAGCCGCCCACGACGGGCATGAAGTAAACGGCTGCCAGGAAGATGGCATAGAACTGGCCCGCGGCAGCTGCCGAGAAGCCGAACTTGGCCTGCAGGAAGAGCAGGAAGATAGCCAGCATGGTGTAGTAGCCGAAGCGCTCACCGGTGTTGGCTAATGCCAGGGCGAACAGGCCCTTAGGTTGTCCTTTGAACATAAGTTATTAGTTAATAATAGTTTACTTTTTAGGAATATTAGCGAGGATGGCTTTGAGGTATTCCCAGGTGCGGGCCACGGAAGCAATGTTTACACGCTCGTCGGGGCTGTGGGGATACTTGACGGTGGGGCCGATGGACACCATCTCCCAATTGGGATACTTGGCACCCATAATGGCGCATTCCAGACCGCCGTGGGTGGCCATGATCTTCATGGGCTTGCCATAGACTTTCTGGTACTGGTCCATACAGACTTTGTTGATTTCGGTGTCCAGCTTGGGCGTCCAGCCGGAGTAGCCGCCCTTGGTAACCACCTGGTCGGCTCCGGCGAGTTCGAAGATGCAGCGGACGCGCTGGGCCAGGGCGGCCTTGGCGCTGTCTACGGCGCTGCGCATGAGGCTGTGGACCTTGATCTTGCCTTTCTCCGTGCGTACGATGGCCATGTTGATGGAGGTCTCGGTAAGGCCCTCCATAGTCTGGCTCATACGGATGACGTTGGACGGGCAGGCCAGCAGGGCCTTGACGGCGTTGAGCATCACGGCGTTCTGGATGAACTTGGGAGCGGCGGGAACTTCCTTGACAAAGAGGACGGCCGAAGGATCGCTTTCCTTGAATTCGGCCTTAATCTCTGCGAAGGTGTTCTCTACCAGCTTCTTGACGCTCTTGAGGTTTTCTTCGGGGACGATGATTTCGGCTTCGGCCTCAAAGGGGATGGCGTTGCGCAGGCTGCCGCCGGTGAAGCTCACCACCTTTACGCCAAACATTTCCATACCGGGGAGGAGCATCCGGGCCATCACCTTGTTGGCGTTGGCGCGGTACAGGGAGATATCCATACCGGAGTGTCCGCCCTGCAGGCCCTTGACGGTGATAACCAGGCCCTTGTAGCCGGCCGGCGTATTGTACTTGCGGTAGTTGAAAGTGGCTTCAATGTCCAGACCGCCGGCGCAACCTACGCACAGCTCGCCTTCTTCCTCGGAGTCCAGGTTGAGGAGGATATCACCTTTCAGAACGCCGGGCTTGAGGTTGTTGGCGCCGGTCATACCGGTTTCCTCGTCATAGGTAACCAGGACCTCGATGGGACCGTGCTTCACGGAAGGATCTTCCAGGGCGGCAAGGCTCAGGGCTACACCCATTCCGTTGTCGGCTCCCAGGGTGGTGCGGTCGGCCGTTACCCACTCACCGTCTACATAGGCGTTGATGGGGTCTTTGAGGAAGTCGTGGGTGGAGTCGGAGGTCTTCTGGGGCACCATATCCATATGGCCCTGCAGGATTATGCCCTTGCACTTTTCCATACCGGGCGTGGCAGGTACGCGGATGATGATGTTGCCGGTTTCGTCCTTGATGGTCTCGAAACCGTGAGATTTACCCCAGTTGTACAGGTACTCGATGACTTTGCCCTCGTGCTTGGAGGGACGGGGAATCTGGGTGAGAGCATAGAAGTTCTTCCAGACTACGGTGGGTTCCAGATTTTGGATGCTCATGGTTATAAATAGTGATTAGGATTATTTATTGTTAGGGTATTGCCCTTCCGTTCCCAGCTGGTACACGGGTACGCGGGCGCTGAGAAGGGGCTGGTTGTCTTTGGTGAGGGTTACCTTGCACACCACCGGGGTGCGGTAGTGCAGGGGATTGGTCCGGTTGCGCCGCTGGCCTGCCTGCTCTTCTTCGTTCCTGGAGGCCTCGGGCTCAATATTCAGATAGTAAGGGACTCCGCGGTTGCCTTCGGTGGCAAAATGGTCTTCCAGCAGGCGGAAGGCCAGGATATGCTGGCTGTTGGAGCCGGCCGAAGGGATGATTTCAAAAGAGGCCGAAAAAGTCTTGACCACGGTAAAGCCTTCGAAGAGGGCCATATACTCCTTCTCCATACGGTCCAGCTCCTTGAGGGCAATCTCCATAGAGTTGCCGTAGAAGTTGGCGTCCGTGTTGCCGGTAACTATGTTCATCCGCTCCTTGCGAAGGTGCAGAATCATTTCTGCGGCGTCGGAGGCTTTGTCTTCCAGGGTCTTCTCTACCAGAATCTTGTGCTCTACGGGGATGTTCACCATTCCGGTATCGGTCTGGACGTCCTGGAACTCAATGATGGTGGTGGGCTTGTCCGTATCCGTGACACGGGCGCCGTTGAAGTTGGCCCGGGCCTGGGTAGGGAAGCGCCAGGCTGCCCTTTCACCTTCGGCCCTGTCTGCGAAGCTTACCAGCCCCTGCGCGCTGAGGGCCAGGAGGGAAGCATTCTCCGGATCCGTGGTGTACCAGACCGTAGGGTCGGCCTCCACCTGGGGAATCAGACGGGCCGAAACGATCTCCGTCCTTACCTCGTCATCGTCTCTCACGTCCATATTGAGGAGCCGGTGGGCAAAGGCGGCATAGGGGCCGGCAAAGAAGCTTTCCTGACGGGCCAGCACCTCCAGCGTAAAGGTGGTGCGGGGGAGTGCATAGTACACTTCCTGGGCCTGGAGCGTGATGCCCAGAACCAGACACGAAGCTATGACAAGCAGTCTTTTCATTTCTTTTTCCAACGTTTATGGGTCCAGAGGTAATTCCAGGGCTGTTTTTCCAGGTCTTCCTCCAAAAGTTTGTAGTATTGTTGCATCAGGACCTTGGGGTCTTTGCCGCCGGCGTGGTCCTCGATGGGGACGAACGTCATACGGTATCCGCCCTCTTCCCGGCATTCAAAGCGAAGATAGACCAGGGCCATATCCAGCTTGACGGCCATCTTGGCTGCGGCCAGCAGGGTAACGGTGGGCTGGTGCATAAAGGTGATATCGGCCCCCAGCATATTGTAGGGATACTGGTCCGTGATGAAAGTGTACGTATACTTTCTGTCCTTTCTGGCCAGCATAAAGCGGAGGACCTCATTGGTTTCCACGTATCCTTCAAATCCCAGGTCCAGCACAGGGGCGGGCCGAACCTTGGCCATCACGCTGTCCCAGGTTTTGTTGCTCACGCCGCGGTAGGTGACGGCGGTGGCGGTGGCCTCCATAGCTATGGGCTCTCCGTAGCTGTACTGCAAATAGCCGCCCGTGAGTTCCCAGTTGCCCGTATGGGCCTGCAGGATCATAACCTGCTGAGCCCCCTTGTACAGGCGGTTGAACTCTTCCGGATTGGTATATTCCACAATGTGGCTGTTGTGCAGGCGCTTTCGGCCCTTGGGACCGCGGCAGGCGCCAAACCAGATCATCTCCGTAAAGATGGTGGCAAAGTGCAGATAGAAGCGTTTGCTGATGGCCTGGAGTTCCTCGTAACTCTTGGCAGGGAAGGAGCGGGCCAGGTTGGTCATAACCACTTCTCTGCGGTAGTGCAGGACATTTCTCACGAACCACGCTATGCGCCGGCCCCACCAGCGGTGGTAGGCCAGCGGAAGGCGTCCCTGCAGGTACAGGAGACCCCCGGCTATACGGGCTCCGAGTGATGTTCTTTCCTTGCTCATCAGTTTACAAATATAGTCAATTTATAGCTAAACCCCAAAGGGTAAAAAGATTTGTTTTTCTCGGATAAAATGTCTATTTTTGCAGTCCTTTTTGAGCATCCACTGGTCTCAAAAAGTATAAAACATTTATTAACAATTAATTAACAAACAATGGTTAACCAGTACGAAACCGTTTTCATTGCAACTCCCGTTTTGTCTGACACCCAGATGAAGGAAGCGGTTGCCAAGTACGTCAAGCTCATCACCGACAACGGCGGTGAGGTTGTGTACCAGGAGGATTGGGGCCTGCGTCAGCTCGCTTATCCCATCCAGCACAAGACCACAGGTTTTTATTACCTGATCGAGTTCAAGGCCGACAGCCAGTTCGTTGCCACCCTCGAAACCCAGTATCACCGTGACGAGCGCATCATCCGCTTCCTCACCGTAGCCCTCGACAAGGATGCCGTGGCTTACGCCGAGAAGCGTCGCGCCAACAAGGCCGCCAAGGCTGCTGCTCCCGCTGCCGCCGCCGAAGCTCCCGTCGCAGAATAATTGAAGGAGGACAAAATTATGGCAAACGAAAATAAAGAAATCCGCTATCTGAATCCCCCGACCGTGGAGGTTCGCAAGAAGAAATACTGCCGTTTCAAGAAGGCCGGTATCAAGTATGTAGATTACAAGGATCCTGAGTTCCTCAAGAAGTTCCTCAACGAGCAGGGTAAGATTCTCCCTCGCCGCATCACCGGTACTTCCCTCAAGTTCCAGCGCAAGGTTGCCCAGGCCATCAAGCGTGCCCGCTCCCTCGCCCTTCTTCCGTATGTTACTGACCTCCTTAAATAATCTGCCTTATGGAAATTTTGCTTAAGAAAGATGTAGCCAATCTGGGCTACGCCGGTGAAATTGTAAAGGTAAAGGCCGGTTATGCTATGAACTATCTGGTGCCCCAGGGCTTCGCCACTGTTGCCACCGAGTCCGTAAAGAAGCAGCACGCCGAGACTCTTCGTCAGCGCGCCCACAAAGAGGCCAAGCTGGTCGCCGATGCCGAGGCTCTTGCTACCACCATCAATGCCCAGACCGTTGAGGTTAAGGTAAAGGTTTCCGAGAGCGGCAAGCTCTATGGCAGCGTTACCACTATGGACCTCGCCGAGGCTCTTGGCGCCAAGGGTCTGAACATTGACAAGAAGGACATCACCATCCTCGCCGGTGAGGTGAAGGAAGTTGGTGAGTACGAGGCCGCTGTAAAGATCTACAAGGCCATCAAGGGTACCTTCAAGTTCAACGTTGTTGCCGAGTAATTCAGCAATAGCCCATACAATTAAAAGACCGACTCCCTCCCGAGCCGGTCTTTTTTATTATCCTTCCAGGAGTCGTTCCGGTCTGCAGTGCAGAGCCCAGGCGAGGTGGAGGAGGGTTTGGGATTCGGCCTTGGAGAGGTCCTGGGTGCCTTGTTCGTAGGCGCGGATCATTCGGAGGGATACGCCGCTTTGCTTCGCCAGTTCTTCCTGGGAGAGGCCTACGGATTTGCGGAGGGTCTTGAGAGGGGATCCTTTTTTTAGATAGGTGCAGGCCACTTCTACGCATTTGCTCAGGTCGGCCTCGTGGAGCGGATGAAACAGCTCCACTATCTTTTCTATTGGCAGGCCTCCACGGTCTATGCTGGCGAAGCTTTTGCCCGTATACCACTGCAGATAGGCCAGGAACCAGCCGGCCCAATAGGTCTCCGGACTGTCCATCGGGAAGTGGTAGTCCGTCTCTTCCTTAATGGGATGGCCGCTTTGCGAGAGCACGCGCATTCCCAGTTCAATGCCGGACAGGCCGGCTACAAAGCGGGGGTGGCCCGTTCCAAAGGCTTCGGCCACAGGAAGGCTTAGGAATCGGTTATAGAAGTCCCGCAGACTCAGGTGGCAGATGCGGGTGCCGTAGTCCAGCATTACGCCCATTGCGTCCTGGGCGTCTGCTACATAGGTCTCAGAATAGGCGTGCATCATTGTTCCTCCACTTGTTTCTTACTATATCTATGGCAAAGGTGCCGGTCAGCGCCGGATTCTGGCTGCTGATCTGCCTGAAAGCCTGTCTGGCCGCCTGATCCCTTTGGGCCCTTCTGGCCAGATAGATGTCCCGGTCCACGGCTTCGGCCGTTAAATAGCAAAGGGAATCAAATGCCTTCTCGCTCTTGATGAACACCTGCACGCCCAACTTTCCCAGCCGCAGGGCATTTCCCAGCTCTTCCAGCGGCAGCGAACCCATCAGGAAGGCCTTGGCAATGCCGAAGTAGGAGTCATCGGCCCGGTATCCGCGGATAATGTCAAAGTCCTTCAAGTCCGGAAGGAACTCCTGCAGAATGTACTCCCGGATGGTCGCCGGCATATCGTAAGAAATGTCGAACCTTCTGTTCTTAAGCAGGATGGCTAGCCAGTTAAGCACGTGATACTCATCGGAAAGCAGATTGCATTCCTTGAGCGGAATGTCCGGATTCAGGCTGTAATGATTTACAAAGGCCGAAGGCAACTCCGAGCAGGCCCATTGCCGTGCCAGTTCCAGGCTCTCCGTACAGTACAGACCCTGTCCATAGTCGTTATGGATATGGCCTCCGTCGGGCGTGGGATGTTCCAACACAATGTTGGACCCGTGAAACAAAGCAATACCGGCACTCATACAAAACTAACGTTATAACGTCACTTTTGCAAAGATATGAGTTTTCTCGCAATAATCCAACACGCCAGTCTTCCCGCCCGAGCACCGTAGGCGGCAATGGCTACGGAATTAGTATTGTCTTTCAGATGATATTTTCGTAAGTTTGTAAAGTTAACACTAAAAGATATGAAAAGTAACCTCCTTTCCCTTTGCGCAGCAGTCCTGGTTCTGGCGGCTTGTGGCGGTCAGAAAACAGACAAAATCATTGAACTGCCGGTACCCGAGCGGCCGGCGGGACAGCAGGATATGCTTCAGTTTGCAGCGGAGCCCATTGAAGACGTGGGCGTTGGCGTGGTGGGCCTGGGTATGCGGGGCTCGCACGCCGTGAGAAGGCTCATGCTGGTCCCGGGATGCCATATTGCCGCCATCTGCGACGTAGAGGCCGACCGCGCACAAAGCAGCCTGGCCGATGTTCAGAAAGGAGGCAAGGACACCCACGTATATGCCGGAGAGGAGGAGTCCTACAAGGCCCTCTGTGAAGACCCTGACGTGGATCTGGTCTACATCTGCACTGACTGGCTGCATCACGTTCCCGTGGCCCTTTATGCCATGGAGCATGGGAAGCATGTGGCCATCGAGGTACCTTCGGCCCTTACCGTCAAGGACTGCTGGGATCTGGTGAACACCTCCGAGCGCACGCGTCAGCACTGCATGATCCTGGAGAACTGCTGCTACGATTTCTTTGAACTCACTGCCCTGGCCATGGCCCAGGCCGGCGTCTTTGGAGAGATCATCCATGCCGAAGGTGCCTACAACCACGACCTGGGACCCTTCTGGTACGAGTACTGGGAGAACTGGAGACTGGACTATAACAGCAAGCACCGCGGAGACCTGTATCCTACGCATGGATTCGGCCCGGTTTGCCAGGTGCTCAATATCCACCGCGGAGACCGCCTCACCACCCTGGTGGCTATGGATACGGATCCTTTCAACGGCCCCAAGCACGCCAAGGCGGCCGGCATGGAAAACACCGGCTTCAAAGAGGGAGACGTGACCATGACCATGCTCCGTACGGAGAAGGGCAAGAGCATCCTCATTGAGCATGACGTGATGAATCCTCGTCCGTACAGCCGTATGTATCAGCTGGTGGGAACGGACGGTTACACCGAGAAATATCCCATCCAGGGCATCTGCCTGCGAGAAGGCAGTTCCGTGGATGAAGAGCCGGACTATGAGAACCTGGGTCTGGAGAAGACCTACCGCGGGGCAGAGATGGAAGCCCTATTGGCCCAGTACCCTAGCCCCATCCTTACCAAAGAACTGGAAGAGATGGCCAAGCGCGTGGGCGGTCACGGCGGTATGGATTACACTATGGACTACCGCCTCATCTACTGCCTCAACCACGGCCTGCCGCTGGATATGGATGTCTATGACCTGGCCGAATGGTGCTGTGTGGCCGAGCTGTCCAGCATCTCGCTGGAGAACGGAAGCGCCCCGGTAGCCGTGCCGGATTTCACCCGCGGCGCCTGGAACAAAGTAAACGGATTCTCTTACGCATTTGCTAAATAACTATGAAAAATCCCCAACAAATTGCCGCAGAATTTGCCATCAAGGGCAACATTCTGGATGTAAAACCCCTTGGAAACGGACTTATCAACGACACCTTTCGCGTGTACACGGACGGCCCCGACGACTACGTGCTTCAGCGCATCAACACCGCCATCTTCAAAGATGTGGACCTGCTGCAGCACAACATAGAGTGCGCCACGGCCCATATCCGCCGGAAAGGCGGCTTCACGCTCACCTTCCTGCCCTGCAAGGCCACCGGAAAGACGTACTGGACCGACGGCGAGACCCACTGGCGAGTCTCCATCTTCATCCGAGATTCCTTCACCTACGATACCGTGAACCCGGAATACTCGTACTATGCCGGCAAGGCCTTCGGCGCTTTTGAAGCTATGCTGGCCGATATCCCCGACACCCTGGGAGAGACCATCCCGGACTTCCACAATATGGAGCTCCGCGCCCGCCAGCTGAGGGAAGCCGTACAGGCTGACAAAGCCGGACGTATGGCCCAGCCGGAGGTGCAGGCCATCCTCAAGGACCTCCTGCAGTACGAAGAAGAGATGTGCCAGGCCGAAAAATGGTTCCGCGAAGGCAAGCTTCCCAAGCGCATCTGCCACTGCGACACCAAGGTAAACAATATGCTCTTTGACGCCAAGGGCAACATCCTCTGCGTCATTGATCTGGATACGCTTATGCCTTCCTTCGTGTTCTCCGACTTTGGAGACTTTATGCGCACCGCCGCCAACACCGTGGCCGAAGACGACCCCGCCGTGGAGAAGGTAGATTTCAAGATGGATATCTTCGAGGCCTTTACCAAAGGCTACCTGGAAGGTGCCACCTTCCTCACCCCCATCGAGAAGGAAAACCTGCCGTACGCCGCCTGCCTGTTCCCGTATATGCAGGCCGTGCGCTTCTTTGCCGACTACATCAACGGAGACACCTATTACAAGATCCAGTATCCGGAGCACAACCTGGTCCGCACCCGCAACCAGGTAGCCCTCTTCCACGCCGCCTACGCCAAGAAATCGGCTATGAAAGCCTATATCGACAGCCTTACAAAATAACGAGTTATGGTATTGTCTTCCCTCGTGGCCTTTGTGATGGCCTCCGTAATTCATCTTCATCACTTGCAGGTACCTGTGGTGATGGACCAGGATGTAGCCGTAGCACAAGTGATTGTTCCAACGGGCGCCTCTCCGGACTGGAAGGTATCCGTGAGCGGCCTTCCCAAGGAGTCCCTGAACAACTATTATGTAGAAGGGGGCCTCCTCTATGTGAACATCAAGTCGGAGGGCATCCGGGACTTGACCAGACCCTTCCTGCTTCGCGTGAGAGCCAGCGGTTTCATCATTGAAGAGACCGGAGCCCTGGAGCATCGCCTGGCCCGTCGGGTACGCTCAGAAGGCGATGACGGCGTAAAGGCCTACCGCATCCCGGGTCTGGTAACAACCAAGAAGGGAACGCTCGTGGCCGTGTACGACATCCGTCACAACAGCTCCTTTGACCTGGAGGAAGACATAGACATCGGCGTAAGCCGTTCCACCGACGGCGGTCTCACCTGGAGCCCCATGACCGTAGCCATGGATATGGGGGAATGGGGCGGCAAGCCGCAGGAAGAAAACGGCATTGGAGACCCCTGTGTGCTGGTGGATGAAGTGAGCGGAGACCTGCTCCTGTTTGCCACCTGGGCGCACGGCATCCCGGCCGGGAAACACGCCTGGTTTGCAGCCGGAAGCGGTTTTGAGCCGGAGACCACCCCGCAGCTTATGATGAGCCGTTCCACCGACGACGGCCTCACCTGGAGCGAGCCCGTGAGTATTACCAAACAGGTAAAACAGGAAGAGTGGAACTTCTCCTTCCAGGGCCCCGGCCGTGGCATCACTATGGCCAACGGCACCCTGGTGGTTCCCTTCCAGTTCCAGGGTCCGGAGCCGGACCGCGTGCCTTCGGCCGGTATCATCTATTCCTGGGACAGAGGCCAGACGTGGCACTTCCACAACCCTGCCAAGAGCAATACCACCGAGAGTCAGGTAGTGGAACTGCAACCGGGTATTCTGATGCTCAACATGCGCGACAACCGTAAGACCGGACGCGCCGTCTACACCACAAACGACATGGGCATCACCTGGAAGAAGCACTCCTCCGACGCCAAGCTCATCGAGCCGGTGTGTATGGCCAGCCTCCTGGCCGTTCCGGCCAAGCAGAACAGCCTGTGGAAGGACATCCTGCTCTTCTCCAACCCGGCCGATAAAAAGGAAAGAAAGAACATCACCATCAAGATGAGTCTGGACGGCGGTTACACCTGGACCCGCGAAATCCTCCTGGACGAAGGGATAGGCTGGGGCTACTCCTGCCTCACGATGATAGACCGCGAAACCGTGGGCATCCTCTACGAGAGTTCCCAGGCCCACATCACCTTCCAGGCGGTAAAGCTTACGGATATCCGCTAAACAAATAACCCTCGGCTGGGCCGAGGGTTTTTCTTATTCCTTGTCGGACGGCTTCTTGGGCTCGTCTCCGTGGGAGTCTTTGTACTTGAAGCGGCGGATCTTCTGGGTGGCCGTTTTCTCGAAGGGCTCCTTCATAGCGTCTACTTCGCCAATCTTGGAGTTCTTGCCAACGGTCTTGTTGACCCATTCCATCACGGCGTTCTTGCGTTTTTCCAGTTCCTCGAACCACTTGTCTTCCGTGGCCTGGTTCCAGTCAATGGCGTTGTCCTCAAACTTGACCAGGGCAACGAGCTTGCCGTCGCGCTCCATCACCAGGGACTCTTCTACGCCTTCGATGTTGTTGATCACCTGCTCAATCTCTTCCGGATAGATGTTTTCGCCGGAAGGACCCAGGATGGTGTTGTTGAGTCGGCCCTTGATGTAGTAGATGCCGTTCTCGTCAACGGTGGCAATGTCGTTGGTATGGAACCAGCCTTCGTCGTCCAGGACCTGCAGCGTGCGCTCGGGGTCTTTGTAGTAACCCAGCATCACGTTGTCTCCGCGGACCACAATTTCGCCTTCTCCGTTGATGGGATTGACGTTGTCCAGACGGATGTCCACTTTATAAGTAGCAGGGCCGATGGATCCGAGGTGCTTTTTCTTGTCCACCATTACGTTGCACACCAGCGGAGCGGTCTCTGTGAGGCCGTAGCCCACGGCGTAAGGGAACTTGCAGTCTATGAGGAACTTCTCTACGGCCGGATCCAGCTTGGCGCCGCCAATGCCGAAGAAGGTAAGCTTGCCGCCGAAGGAGGTAACCATACGCCGGCCAATGAACCAGTGCAGGATGTGCGGGATTCTTCTGTCGGCCCAGGAGAGCACGCGGCTCTTCTGGATGGTGGGCCAGACGCTGTTCTTGACCACCTTCTCTATGATGAGAGGAACGGAGCACACGATGGTGGGCTTGATCTTCTTCATGGCCCCCAGCAGAATGGTAGGAGTGGGAGGCTTGGGCAGCGTATAGCAGGTGGCACCTACATAGAAGGAGTAGAGCGTGGAGATGCTCATCTCATAGGTGTGGGCGGCCGGGAGAATACTGAGGAAACGGTCTGTCTTGAAAGCCGGCTTGGCCTTGAAGGCGGCAGCCAGGTTGCTGGACAGATTGCGGTGGCTCAGCATCACGCCCTTGGCCTTGCCGGTGGTACCGGAGGTGTAGATGATGCAGGCGAGGTCGTCCGGTTCCGGTGCTTTGACCCAACCGTTGCACTTGAAATCGTCTTTTTCTTTCTTGATGAAATCGAAGGTCTCGATATCAATGATGAGGGTGAGCTTCTTGCGGCACTCTTCACTGAGCTTGGGCATCATCCTCTGGGAGATGAACAGCACCTTGGACTCGGAGTGATTGAGGATATTGGTAAGCTCGGTCTCCGAGCTGTCCGGCAGGATGGGAACGGCTACACGGCCGAAGACCGTGGCGGAGAAGAAGGCAACTACCCAGTTGGGCATATTTTGGGAGAAGATGGCCACACGGTCTCCGTGCTTGATTCCAAAGCGCGTCATACGCAGCGACAGCTGGTTGACCTTGCGGCGGAACTCTTCGTAGGTGTATTTCTGGCCGCCATCTACATACTGATAGGCGACTCTCTGTGCATACTTGGTGGTGGCGTAGTCAAATACCTTATGCAGGGTGGTGCAGGTCTGCTCTCGGTGGCGGTACTTGCGCCATGCCTTGTAGGGGCTCTTGATTTTTTTTGCCATAAAAGGGGATTTAGGATTCAGGTACAGCGAATTGATCTTTGTGATAACCTTGCAGTCCCAGGGGACGGTAATGGTCATAAATTCGTTTCATATCGGCGTTGGCGTCATCGGTGAGCTCGAAGGGTTCTCCCACGCTGATTCGCTTGCGGCCCCAGTCGTAGTAGCCCAGGTACACGGTGGCACCGGTGGCCTTGGAGATGAGGTGGTAGCCGTTCTTCCAGCGCTTTACCAGCGAGCGGGATCCTTCCGGTGCCAGGGCCAGGTGGAACTCGTCCACGCTGTCCATAATGTCAATGATGCTCTTGACCGTGGTGGCCGGGCTGGAAAGGTCTGTGGGTACGGCTCCGCAGGCTCTGAGGATGGGACCCAGGGGCCAGAAGAAGAAACTCTTCTTCACCATAATATGCGCCACTTTTCCAAACTGAGTGTAGAAAAGATAACTTACGAGGAAATCCCATACGGTGGTATGGGGCACGCCCAGCACAAGGGCTTTGGGCTCTTTCATAGGTCCGCCCACGCTTTCCCAGCCCATCTTCCGCAGCGCCCAGCCGCAGAATTTGGCCCAACGGGGGTTAACCTTGGTTTTGATTTTGATTTTAGCCATATACTAGATATTGACGTCTTCCAGTTCTTTCTCACTGCGGAGATTGTCCATCACAAAGTGCTGGCGTTCATAGGTGTTGATGCCCATATAGAACTCCATAATGGTGGAGATGGATTCTTCATCGGCCAGCTTGACGGCGTCCAGCCTCATATTTTCTCCAATGAAGTCTCCAAACTCGTCGGACGAAATCTCACCCAGACCTTTGAATCGGGTAATCTCTACGCCCGTTTTAAGTTGCTTGACAGCCTTTTCCCGTTCTTCCGGGGAGTAGCAGTAGCGGCGCTCCTTCTTGTTGCTTACGCGGAACAGGGGAGTCTGCAGGATATATACGTGCCCGCGGCGGATTAGCTCGGGGTAGTACTTCATAATGAAGGTAAGCACCAGCATACGGATGTGCATACCATCCGTATCGGCATCGGTGGCTACGATGATGTTGTTGTAGCGGAGGTTCTCCAGATCCTCCTCCACGCCCAGGGCGGCAATGAGGAGGTTGAGTTCCTCGTTTTCGGCCACTTTCTTTCTGCTTTCCTTGAAGCAGTTGATGGGTTTACCGCGGAGGGAGAACACGGCCTGGTTGTTGGCGTTTCTCACCTTGGTGATGGTACCGGATGCGGAGTCACCCTCCGTGATGAAGATGGAGGTCTTCTCCCTCTGGTCTTCCATTCCCTTGGGGAAGCGGGTATCGCTGAAGTGGTAGCGGCAGTCACGGAGCTTGCGGTTGTACACGGCCGTTTTCTTGGCGCGCTCGCGGGATTTCTTCTGGACGCCGGCTATTTCTTCTCTTTCGGCCTGGGAGGCCTTGATCTTCTCTTCAATGATGGGGGCTATCTCCATATGCATATGGAGGTAGTCGTTGAGGTTCTTGGTGACGAAATCGTTCACGAAGGTGCGGATGGTGGGTCCGCGGTCCACGGAGGAAGTTCCGTCCGAGCCCTTGACCTGCTTTTCCCACATATAGGTGGAGCCCAGCTTGGTTTTGGTCTGGCCTTCGAAGATGGGTTCCTGGATCTGGATGGAGATGGCGCCCACAATGCCCTGGCGGATGTCCTCGGGCTTGTAGTCTTTCTTGTAGAAGTCCTTGAAGGTCTTGGCAATGGCCTCACGGTAAGCCGCCAGGTGGGTACCGCCGTCACGGGTGTTCTGGCCGTTCACAAAGGTGGCTATGTTTTCACCGTAGCTGTTGCCGTGGGTGAGGACTATCTCAATGTCTTCTCCTTCCAGGTGAATGAGCGGGTACAGGGGAGTCTCGCTCATATTCTCGTTCACCAGGTCCAGCAGACCGTTTTCGCTCTTGTAGGCTACGCCGTTGAGGTTGAGGGTAAGGCCCTTCTTGAGGTAGGAGTAGTTCTTGACCATACTCTCCACAAATTCCATATGGAAGGAGAAGTCGTTGAACATTTCCTCGTCTGGCGTGAAACGGATGAAGGTGCCGTTCTTCTCGTTGGAAGGAACGATGGCGCTTTCTTTGAGGATGCCCCGGCTGAAATGGGCATAGGAGCACTGGCCTTCACGGTAAGAAGCTACGTAGAAGTCTACGGACATAGCATTCACGGCCTTGGTACCCACGCCGTTCATACCCACGCTCTTCTTGAAGTTGGTATCGTCAAACTTACCGCCCGTGTTGAGCTTGGAGGTTGCATCCACTACCTTGTTGAGCGGAATGCCGCGGCCATAGTCGCGAACGGTCACCGTCTTGTCTTCGATGGTGATGTCTATCCGCTTGCCAAATCCCATAGAAAACTCGTCAATGGAGTTATCTACAATTTCCTTCAGCAGTACATAGATACCATCTCCCTGGCGGTCGCCATTTCCCAGGCGGCCGATGTACATACCGGCACGGCGCCGGATATGTTCGTTCCATTCCAGGGTTTGGATGGAATCGTCGTTGTAGGTGGTGTTTACAATCTCAGCCATTCGTTTCATTTTAACCTACAAATATACGAAGAAAAGGGCGAATAGCCAAGGCGTACCTTGGCTATCTGATTTCCCCTGCAACAAAGAGATTAATCACAGGTCTCAATGGGGCGTTGGTGGTAAGGGAAATCATTATGACATTCTCTCCTTTGGGAAGGGCTGAAGTGTCCAGGGTAAAGTGCATCAGGCCTTTGGCGCCCGGGGCAACGTCCGGAAGGGAGGCGGGCTTCAGGGCCGGATGCTCGACATCGGCCTTGTAGATGTGCAGTGCGGTCTTTCCCTTGTTGGTGCATTCGAAATCCAGCTCCAGTTTGGGGCCCTGCTGCACCACTCCTATGTTGAGAGTGCTGGCGGCAAAGACGGGAAGGGCGGCGTCGTCCCGCTGTTTGGCGCTCCAGGAGGCGAAATTCTCCTGCGTATAGGCCGATACTTCCAGCGCCTCGGAGGCCTTCTTGCCATTGAGGACCGGCGTTGCGGTATAGACGGTTTTCCCGTAGAGGGTGCTGTCGGACTTGATAGTGAAGCTGAGGGTGGCGGTGCTGCCGGCCGGGATGGGATTGGGCGAGACGTTTACGGTGAGCTGGGGGGAGACATCGGCCCATTCTACCTTGAGCGGCTTTTTGCCCAGGTTGGCTACCGTGGCGGTTTCGCTGGTACTGAGGCCCTGCTTGAGGGTGGAGGTCTTGAACTGACGGGCCTTCAGACCAAAATCCCCGAGCTTTTGCGCTCCGTAGAGCTCGCTCAGGGATTTCTTTTTCTCGTGGACCACGCCCCGCAGGCGCAGCACCACCGGCCTCTTGACACCGGATATATAGACGGTAAGGGTTTTGTCAAAGGGCAAGGGGCCGTCTTCATTCTTATAAGTGGCGGAAATGCTGCCGCTTTGTCCGGGAGCCAGCGTACCCTTGGTCCATTTGACGTCCGTGCAACCGCAGGAGGAGACCACCTCGTAAATGCTGATGGGCTCCGTCCCCTTGTTGGTAAGGGTGAAGGTGCAGGAGAGCGGCCCATCCGTGACGGAAACATCTCCAAAATCATGCACGGTCTTGTCAAACTCCACGGTCTCGGGAGCCTGGCTGTCTTCTACGGTTACCAGCTCAGCCACTGGCGCGCTATTTGCATTTCGGGAGCCGCAGGACGCGATGCCAGCAGCCACCACAAGAAGGGTCCAATACATAGCTTTCATGCGCACAAAGTTAAGTACTCTTCTTTTGAAATTCAAATATAATGCCTATCTTCGTGCCTTAGAATAAAACACAACAACAATAAAAGAAATAAACTATGCCTAGAGTAATCAACCCTGAACTTTGCGTTTCTTGCGGTTCCTGCGCAGAC
>JAEEQI010000135.1 GCA_016285215.1 Bacteroidales bacterium
AGTATCAAGGAGAAGAAGCCCTGGCCAACAACGACGAGACCTTCCGCCTCACCGAGGAAGGCCTGCTGAGCGGCCAGTCCGTGCTCATCTTCCCGGAAGCCGGACACCAGGACAAACACTGGCTGGGCACCTTCTCGTACGGCTACACCCGTATGGCCTTTCAGGCGGCCGAAAAAGCCAACTTCGAGAAAGAGATCTTCATCCTCCCCGCCGCCAACCACTATTCTGAATACATTGGCCCGCAGCAGAGTATGCTGGTGAACTTTGGCACCCCGGTCTCGCTGCAGCCCTACTACGAGCTCTATAAAACCAAGCCCCGCACCGCCCAGCGAGAAGTTAACAAGCTGGTCCGCAGCCAGATAGAAGAGATGATGCTGGACATCCGGGACCTGGAGCATTATAAAGACATTGACTTTCTGCGCCGCTGCCTGCACGAGGAAGAGGCTCCCCTTCCGGAGCAATTGCAGTTTGACCAGGAACTGGTCCGCAGCCTGGAAGGCAAGGACCTCACGCCCGTCACGGAGTACCGCGAGGCCCTGGAAGCCGCCGGCCTGGAAGACCGCGTGTTCAAGGAGGCGCCGTTCGGATTCCTTTGGGCCCTGCAAGCCCTTACGCTCATTGCCGCTTCTCCGGTGGCGCTGCTGGCTCTCTGGCCCTCCATTCCCGCCTGGTACATTCCCAAGCATTTTAGCGACAAACTGGGCGACGTGATGCTGCAGGCCAGCATCTGCCTGGCGGCCAATACGCTCCTGATCATGCCCATTGCAGCCGTTCTGAGCTTTATTGTAGTGGGCCTTCTCACCAACTGGTGGCTGGGTCTGATGTACGCCGCCCTGCTGCCTTTCCTCTGCATCTTTGAATGGTATTACGTCAAACTGTATAAAACCGTAAAGGCCGATTTCCGCTACTACCGCGCCCCCAAAGCCGTCAAGGAAAAGCTGGCCGAAATGAGAAAGAAAATAGAAGTATTATGAATATAGAAGAACTTAACGCGGCCATTGCCGAAGAATTTGAGATTGAGGTGTCGGCCATCACCCCCGATGCCAACCTGAAAGAGACCCTGGAGCTGGACAGCCTGAGCCTCCTGGATCTGGTGAGCGTGGTGAGCGACGTAACCGGTTGCAAGGTCAAAGGCACCGACGTGAGCCACATTGCCACCTTTGGCGACCTCTACGCCTACATAGAGCAATGTTCGTAAGGCTTTACAGATACTTTACCCGTCACAAGGGACTCCTATACGCGCTGCTAATCCTGAGCAGTGCGGTTTTTCTTTTTTTCGCCCTGCAGATGCACTACGAGGAGGATATCTCCAAGCTGGTGCCCGGGGCCCAGGACAGCGAAAGCAGCCTGGCCTTCAATTCGTTAAAGGTTAAGGACAAGATCTTCCTGCAGTTCACTTCCGCCACACCTTCAGAGGTGGACGCCTTTATGGAAGGCCTGCAGCAGAGGGACAGCAGCATAGCCAACGTTCTGTACAAGTTGGACGGCAGCCTGGTGCTGGGAGCACTGGATTTTGCTATGTCGCACCTCCCCTCCTTCGTCCCGGAAAGCGCCTACCCCGCCTTCGACGAGGCCATTTTAAGGGCCGAAGGAACGATGGCCCGGAACTATGAGCTATTGATGGCCGATGAAACGGGCCGAGACACCCAGATGATTACGCTGGATCCGCTGGATCTTCGCAGCCGCATCCTCCCCCTGGAGGGCCTGGGCGGCGGATTCAAAGTGAAGGACGGCCACCTGTACAGCGCCGACGGCAGCACCCTGCTGGCCTTCCTCTCCCCCAACTTCTCCTACCAGAACTCCCAGGCCAGCCTGGAACTTTTGAACCATATCAAGGAACAGATTGCCCAGAGCGGACTGGAAGTGCTGGTGCACGGCGCACCCATCACCTCCGTGGACAATGCCAGCACCATCAAGGGAGACCTGCTGGTGACCATAGGCCTTTCCTTTATCCTGATTCTGCTGGTGCTTTGCATTAGCTTCAGGAGCTTTAATGTTGTCTGGCAAAACCTGCTGCCGGTAGGCTACGGAACCGCCTTTGCCCTGGCCGTAATGTACCTGATCAAGGGCAGTATGTCGCTTATGGCCTTTGGCATCTGCGCTGTGGTGCTGGGCGTAGCAATAAGCTACTGCCTGCACATTCTCATCCACCACCGTTTTGTGGGAGATATTGAGCGCCTGCTGCAGGAAGAAGCCCGGCCCGTGTGCCTGGGCAGCATCACCACCATTGGCGCCTTCGTGGGCCTGCTCTTTACCAAGAGCTCGCTGCTGCAGGACTTTGGCCTGTTTGCCTCCCTGGCGCTGCTGGGCAGCACGCTTTTCACGCTGGTCTTCCTGCCGCATTTCCTCAAAGACGGCGACCGCCGCTTCTCACAGAAGGTCCTGCGCCTGGTGGACAAAGTGAACGAAGCCCCCGTAGACCGCAATCCCTGGTTCATCGGCGCCCTCTGTATCATCATAGGAGTCAGCCTGTTCTTTGCCCCGCGCGTGCAGTTTGACAGCAACCTCCGCAACCTCAACTACGAGAGCCCGTCCACCATTGCGGCCCGTGAGCGCTATGCCCTTCAAAACCAGGACGGCCTGCAGCAGCGCTATTACGCAGCCGCCGGCGCCACCCTGGACGAAGCCCTGGAAAACCATGCCTTGCTGCGCTGCAGCATTGATTCGCTGCTCGCTGCCGGCACCGCCGCCAAGGCTTCCGACCTGGCTTCCGTGCTCCTGATTCCGCAGGCCGAACAGGCCCGGCGAATAGCCGCCTGGAATGCCTTCTGGACGCCGGAGAAGAAGGCTTCGGCCCTTAAAGCCATTGCTTCTTCCTCCAACAAAGTGGGGCTGGACGCTTCTCTGTTTGAGCCCTTCGAGGGGCTGCTGAATGCTTCTTATGAGCCTGCATCTCTGTATGAGGCCGGGATTGTGCCCGACGGCCTGCTCTCCAACTATGTAGAGTATTCCGGCGGGCGGTATCTGGTTTTCAGCCCGGTTCTTATGCAGCCAGCCAACCAAAAGGCCGTGGACGATGCCCTGGCGGCCGTTCCGCACGCCATTGTGGTGGACCCTATCTATTATACGGGTAACCTGGTGGAGCTCACCCACCGCGATTTTAACGCCGCCCTGCTGCTTTCGTCGCTCTTTGTGCTGGCAGTTCTGCTGGTCAGCTTCCGCCGCATCTGGGTGGCCCTGCTGGCCTTTATGCCAATGACGCTGAGCTGGTATGTGGTGCAGGGTATGATGGCCCTTTTCGGCCTCGAATTCAACCTCATCAACATTGTCATTTCCACCTTCATCTTTGGCATTGGGGTGGACTACAGTATCTTTGTGATGCAGGGTCTTCTGGGCGGCGGCGAGCTACTGGGACAGCACAAGACAGCTATCTTCTTTTCGGCCTTTGCGCTGTTTGTGGTCATGATTTCGCTGCTCTTTGCGGTGCATCCGGCCATCCGCTCCATTGGCCTTTGCTCCATCATTGGAATGAGCGCTACCATCCTCATTACTTACTCCCTGCTGCCGCTGCTGTACCGCTTTTTTGCCAAGCGTTTCTCCCGTTAGCTTTTTTTTGCTAATTTTGCCGCAGATATGGCCGAGGCATATATGTTCCCCACCTCCGTCAAGGAAGTGGAAGCCCTGGGATGGGATTACATAGACATTATCCTCTTTTCCGGCGACGCGTTCATTGATCATCCGTCGTTTGGAACGGCCGTCATAGCCCGCTGGCTCCAGAAATGGGGCTACCGAGTGGCCGTGGTGCCGCAGCCCAACTGGAGGGACGACCTCCGCGATTTCCGCAAACTGGGCCGACCCAGGCTCTACTTTGGCCTCAACGCCGGTGCTATGGACTCAATGGTGAATCACTACACCGCCTCCAAGCGCCTGCGCCACGACGACGCCTACACCCCCGAAGGCAAGGCCGGAGCCCGTCCGGACTACGCCGTAACGGTGTACACCCAGATTCTCAAGAAGCTGTACCCGGATGTGCCGGTGATCATTGGCGGCATTGAAGCCTCCCTCCGTCGCCTAACCCACTACGACTACTGGAAAGACTGCCTGATGCCCTCGGTCCTGTATACCTCAGGGGCCGATTACCTCTGCTACGGAATGGGAGAAAGGCCGATGCTGGAGCTCACCAAAGGCATAGAAAAAGGCTGGAACCAGCATAGAATGCAGCAAATCCCGCAGATTGCTTTCTATGTGACTGGAAAGGTACCGGAGGGTAAGGCTCCGGAAACCTTCGCCACCCCCGGCACTTTAGTACTTCATAGCTTTGAGGAGTGCCAGAGGGACAAGCGGGCCTTTGCGGAGAATTTTCACTGGATTGAGACGCACGCCAATATGATGCACCCGGATACCATTTTGGAGCCGGTTGGGAAGGGGTATGTGCAAATCAATCCGCCTTATCCTCCGGCCACTCAGGAGGAGATGGACAGCTTCTGGGACCTTCCGTTTACCAAGCTGCCGCATCCGCGATACAAGGGCAAACGCATTCCGGCTTACGATATGATCAAGTTCTCGGTGAATACGCACCGGGGCTGCTTTGGCGGCTGTAACTTCTGCACCATTGCGGCACACCAGGGCAAGTTTATCCAGAGCCGAAGCGAGAAATCCATCCTCAAGGAAGTCCAGGACCTCAACAAGCTGCCGGACTTTGCCGGCAATATATCCGACGTAGGAGCCCCCACGGCCAATATGTACGGGATGCACGGCAAGAACCTGGAGCTGTGCGACAAGTGCAAGCGCCGCAGCTGCCTCTTCCCCAAACGCTGCCCCAACCTGGAATGCGACCACACGCGCCTAATGGAGCTGTACAAGAAGATTGACGGCACCAAGGGCATCCGGCACAGCTACATTGGCAGCGGCATCCGCTACGACCTCTTCCTCACCGAGGACGGCTTTGTGGACAACAGCTCCAAGCCCTACCTGAAGACCCTGGTACTGGACCATACATCGGGCCGATTAAAAGTGGCGCCGGAGCATACGGAAGACCACGTGCTGCAGAAGATGGCCAAGCCCAGCTTCAAGCTGTTTGAGCACCTCAGGAAGGAGTTTGACAAGATAAACCGGGACGCCGGAACGCACGTGGGCCTGGTGCCTTACTTCATTTCCTCCCACCCCGGATGTACCCTTAAAGATATGGAGCGGCTGGCCAATCATCCGGCCCTCAAGGGAATCTGGATGGACCAGGTGCAGGATTTCACCCCCACGCCTATGACCACCAGTTCGGTTATGTTCTACTCCGGATTGGATCCGCGGGATATGACTCCGGTGTTCACAGAGCACAATCCGCAGAAAAAACAGGAACAAAAATCGTTTTTCTTTAAAAATTCTTCTAAAAAAGGAGAAAAGCACTTGCAGAGTTCAAAACAATCCACTAATATTGCAAGCAGATTCAAACCCAAGAAAAAGACAAAAAAGGACTAAACCCAAACCTATACTATGGCAGATAAGAAAAGACACGTGGTGAGTTACGAGAAGATGAACGCTCATCCGGATTTGGCAGAAGCTTTTGCCCTTAAATATCCTAAGGGCTTCAGTGACTATTTGAACGATCTGGTCAAATACCCCAAGCCGGACGGCACGTCCTTCTATGCCGTAACCGTAGAAGTACCGGATGCCATTTACCTGGTAAAGATTAATGTAAAGACAGACGACCTCGAAGACGTAGCCCGTTGGCTGGAGGGAGAGGAAGACGCAGAGAACGAGGCCGTAGCCGGTGGCAGCGCAGATGCCTCCGACGCCAGCGGAGAAACGTTGCCGGACGATAATATAGCTCAGTACTCCACCGGAGCAGACGACGAGTAATCTATGGCCAATCGCGGTGGCATAAAATACATCTGGGGTCCGATGAGGACCCTTTTGCGTAATATCCCGGAGAACCGCGTACTCCTGGGATTATCCATTGCCACAGGCGCCCTGAGCGGCCTGGCCGCCGTGATCCTCAAACTGGCCATCCACTTTATCCAGGGCCAGCTGAGCAACATCCATGCAGATTCCCCGTGGGCATACATCCTGCTTCCGGGCGTGGGTATGCTGCTGAGCCTGCTCATTGTCCGCTACCTTATTAAAGACAATATTGGGCACGGCGTTACCAAGGTGCTGCAGGCCGTCTCCAAGAACGAGTCCCGCATCAAGAACCACAACTGCTGGAGCTCGGTGCTCACCAGTGCCCTCACCATCGGATTTGGCGGTTCGGTAGGTGCCGAGGCCCCCATCGTGTATACCGGCGCCGCCATAGGCTCCAATCTGGGCCGATACTGCGGCATCTCCTACAGGGGTATGACGCTCCTGCTGGGCTGCGGTGCGGCGGGTGCCCTGGCCGGCATCTTCAACGCTCCCCTGGCGGGCGTGCTGTTTACCCTGGAAATCCTGCTCTTCAACCTGTCTATGAGCGGGGTGCTGCCGCTGCTTCTCAGCTCCATTTCGGCCACCCTGGTAAGCTATCTTTGCCTGGGTAAGGCCACGCAGTTTGAGACCACACTTACGCCGTTCTCTTTGCACAATGTCCCGTTCTACGTGCTTCTGGGCATCTTCTGCGGAGTTA
>JAEEQI010000136.1 GCA_016285215.1 Bacteroidales bacterium
GACGAGGAGGAAGAAGGTCACGGCCGACTCTTCAAGATCATAGTGGCCGCCGTCCTTCTGGCGGTTGCCGTTGTCATTGAGAAAAAGACCGACTGGGCCACCTGGCAGTATCTGCTGCTGTTCCTGGTGCCTTACCTGGTAGTGGGTTGGGACACCCTCAAGGAAGCGGCCGAAGGTCTCTTTGAAGGGGAAGCCCTGAGCGAAGATTTCCTTATGAGCATTGCCACGCTGGGTGCTCTGGGCATCGGTTTTATGCCGGAGGCCGAGACGCAGTTCCCCGAGGCCGTCTTTGTGATGCTCTTCTTCCAGGTGGGCGAACTCTTTGAAGAGCTGGCCGAAGGCCGTTCCCGCAAGAGCATCTCGCACCTGATGGATATTCGGCCCGATTCCGCTCACGTGGAGCGCGACGGAAAGTTGGTAACGGTGAAGCCCGAAGAGGTGGCCGTTGGTGAAATCATCCTCATCCAGCCCGGCGAAAAAGTGCCTATGGACGGCGTTGTACTGGAAGGTAAATCCAGCCTGGATACCGTAGCCCTTACTGGCGAAAGCGTTCCCCGCAGCATTCACGAAGGCGACGAGATTCTCTCCGGTTGCGTAAACCAGAGCGGTGTTCTCAAAGTGAAGACCACCAAGGCCTTTGGCGAATCCACTGCCTCCAAGATCCTGGATCTGGTGGAGAATGCGGCTTCGGCCAAGTCCAGGAGCGAAAGCTTCATTACCAAGTTTGCCAAGGTGTACACCCCTATTGTAGTGGCCCTGGCCGTGCTGGTAGCGGTGGTTCCCGGTCTCATCACCGGCGAGTGGGCCACCTGGATCTACAGAGGCCTTCTCTTCCTGGTGGTCAGCTGCCCTTGCGCCCTGGTTATCTCCGTTCCGCTGACCTTCTTTGGCGGTCTGGGCGGAGCCTCCCGCAAAGGCATCCTGGTCAAGGGTTCCAACCTGCTGGATAAGCTCTCTCAGGTAAAGACCGTGGTCTTTGACAAGACCGGCACCCTCACCGAAGGCGTGTTTGAAGTAACGGCCGTGCATCCGGAAGTGATTGACCAGACCGAACTCCTGCACCTGGCCGCCCACGTGGAGCGTCACTCCACCCACCCCATTGCGATGGCCCTCAGAAACGCTTACCCCAACGAGGCCGATGACTGCACCGTGGAAGGCATTGAAGAGACCGCCGGTCACGGAGTAATTGCCCAGGTAAACGGCAAGCGGGTAGCTGTTGGCAACAGCAAGCTTATGGAGGCCGAAGGCGCCGCCTGGCATCCCTGCGAGCATAGCGGCACCATCATCCACGTGGCCATTGACAGCCAGTACGCCGGTCACGTTGTGATTAGCGACCGCATCAAGGCCGATGCTGCAGAAGGCATCCAGGCTCTCAAGACAGCCGGTGTGAACAAGACTGTGATGCTCACCGGAGATCAGGAAAGCGTGGCCGCTGCTGTGGCCCAGACGCTGAATGTGGACGAGTACCACGCCCAGCTCCTCCCGGCCGACAAGGTGAAGGAAGTGGAGAAACTCCTGGCTCAGGGAACCCTGGCCTTTGTGGGAGACGGTATTAACGACGCCCCGGTTCTCACCCGTTCCGACGTGGGTATTGCTATGGGCGCCCTGGGTTCTGACGCAGCCATTGAGGCCGCCGACGTGGTTTTGATGGATGACAAGCCTTCCAAGATTGCCACCGCCATCCGGATTGCCCGCCGAACCATTGGCATTGCCAAACAGAACATTGTCTTTGCCATTAGCATTAAAGTACTGGTCCTGATCCTCGCCGTCCTGGGTCTTGCCACTATGTGGATGGCCGTCTTCGCCGACGTAGGAGTCACGGTACTGGCCGTTCTCAACGCTATGAGAGCCCTGAAGGCCTAGCCGGACGCTGCCACCCGTGGGCATAACAGCCTGAGCAACAGAACCTTAAACAAAGTCCCCCTAGTCGTTTTGACCAGGGGGACTTTAGCTATAGTTGTGAGCTTCAGGTACTTACGCCCACGGCCCTACTTCTTCCGGCAGAGGCGGAGGCCGCCGATGGCCAGCAGCGACTGGGCCAGCAGGTAGGTGGCCATGATTACGAACTCACGGAGCTCGAAGTCAATGACGCCAAAGGTGCCGGCGGCAATGAGGCAGTCGGAGAAGGTGAAGAGCAACGCGCCCAGGAAGAGCAGCGTCCAGGTGACCTTCTGGCGGAAGCGGATGAGGCCGCAAAGGGCGCTGAAAATAAGCAGCATCAGCATAAAGCCATATACGGCCATCGGGGCCAGCAGGGCGCCTTCAACCTTGAGCAGGCGCACCAGTCCGTACACCAGGCCCGCCATAATGAGCAGGCTCAGGATCCAGCCGGTGGGGTTGATGCCCTTCAAGGAATGACGGCCAAAAAGGGAGATGTAAAAGATATGGCCGATGAGGAAGGAGCCGATTCCCGCTGCAAAGAACACAAACTCGCTGCTCAGCAGGAAGGTGTCTCCCAGGCAGCCGAAAAGCTCGGCGGCGATGAGCAGGAACAGCTGATTCCGGTTTACGCCTCCCTCCACGGCGGCGGAGAGGACGGTAGCGGCCAACAGGGGCATCAGGGCCGGTTTCACGATACCGGCCAGTTCCGGATTCCAAAGGCGGCCGGCCAGGTTCACCAGGCAGGCGACGATGAAGAAAAGGAGGGGGAGTCTCTTGGTCATAGCGTGTATAAATAGACTGCCTCCACGGCGGTGACGGCAGCGGTTTCCGTACGCAGGCGGGACGGGCCCAGGTGGATGGGCTTGTACCCGTTCTTAAGGGCCAGGGCGGCTTCTTCCTGAGAAAAGTCCCCTTCCGGGCCGATTAAAATAGTAATATCCCTGGAGTCCGAAGCCCTCAGCACATCCAAAATGCTTTGGCGAGGGATGGAAGGGTCCTCGAAGCAGTAGGCGATTAATCTGATGCTGTCATCCTGAGGAGCGCCAGCGACGAAGGATCTCACACTCATAGGCTCTACGATCTCCGGGATACGGGCCTTGAGGGACTGTTTGGTGGCCGAAAGGGCAATGCGCTGGGCCCGCTCAGTCTTATAGACTTTGCGCTCCGAGTGCTCCCCTATCAGCGGCACAATGCGGTCTACTCCCAGCTCCGTGGCCTTCTCTACAAACCACTCAAAACGCTCGTTGTTCTTGGTGGGACAGCACCCTATGGTAAGGTGGTAGGGATGGGCTCCCCAGTTGGCCTCTTCCGAGAGAATCTCGGCTTCGGCCCCTTTGGGACTGTCATCGGTGAGGCGGCAGTGGTACAGCGTTCCCAGCCCGTCAATCACGTCCACGGCGTCCCCTGTGCGGTGCCTCAGCACCCGCACGCAGTGACCGCTCTCCTCGGCGTCCAGCCGGCAGTACCGTCCGCTTACCTCATATGCGTAGAACAGTTCCATCTCTACAAAGATAGCAATTTTCAGAAAACTTAGGCTTCCACCACGGCCAAAGTGGCTATGGAGATGCGCACGGAAGGGTCCAGGACACTGCGGAGAAGCATCAGGCAGGAAGCTAAGGTGGCGCCGGTAGTAAACGTGTCATCCACGAGCAAAATATGCCGGGCCGATGAAGGAAGATGCTTCAGGGAAAAGACGCCGGAAACGTTGTGGAGGCGCTCTTCGGCCGAAAGGGAGGTCTGGCTGCGGGTGCGGCGGGCGCGGCGGAGAACGTCAGTCCTCAAAGTGGCACCCAGCGCCTGCGCCAGCTCCGAAGCTATGACTTCGGCCTGGTTATAACCCCTCCGCCATTTGCGGAGCCAGTGCAGCGGCACGGGAATGACGGTATCCACGTCGGAAAAATGGGCCGAAGAAGCCAGAAACCGGCCCAACCGGGCACTAAAAAAGCGCCCCGCCCGGAGATTTCGCTTGTACTTGAGCTCCTGAGGGATGCGCTTATAGGGGTTTTCGTGATGGTAGAAGAGGAGGGCAGCGGCGTAGGCGTAGTCCAGCGGCTCGTTGGCCGGGCGCAAGCGCTCCAGCACGGCGTTGAACTCATTGGCCATAGGGTTGTGGGTCTGTTCCCAATAATAGGTAAGGGGTAAATCAGACTCGCACCAGATGCAGAGATGCTGTTCCTGCGCACCCAAGTTTTTCCCGCACACCAGGCAGGTGCGCGGCATAACCACATCGGCCAACTCCTTCCACATGGGAAGGACTAGTCTCCGTAGGGGTTCTGCTCCTTCCACTCACGGAGTTCGTCTCCGTGGGCTGCTACGCAATGCTGGTAGATAAACTCTTTTCTGTCTTCTTCAAGACCATTCCACCAGACGGTGCAGGCGGGATACTGGGCTTTGGACTCGTCCTTGTCTCCGGCCTTGGCCAGGCCCTTGCGGGCAATACGCTCTTTTTCCGTAACGGGGAGAGATGCCCACCAAACTTCCAGATCTACGTTTTCCATATCCGTGCTTTTTCTACAAAGATAGGAAAATTAGCAATACATGCCACCATTCACGGCAATTACCTGACCGGACACGTAGGAAGAGAGGTCGGAACCCAGGTAGAGAGCCGTGTTGGCAATCTCCTCAACCGTGGCACCACGCTTCATAGGGATGAGCTTGATGAACTCGTCCTTCACGGCCTGGGGCAGGACCTCGGTCATTTCCGTGATCACGTAGCCGGGGGCGATGGCGTTGGCGCGGATACCGCGGGGACCCATCTCCTTGGCCACGGACTTGGCCATAGCAATGAGGCCGGCCTTGGAAGCCGAGTAGTTGACCTGACCGGGGTTGCCGGTCTGGCCGGCGATGGAGGCCATATTGATGATGCTGCCGCTCTTCTGGCGGGCCATAATGGGCACTACGGCGTGCAGGAAGTTGAAGGCCGATTTCATATTGACGGCAATCACGGCATCCCACTGGGCCTCTGCCATACGCATCACCAGGCCGTCCTTGGTGATCCCGGCGTTGTTCACCAGGATATCGATGCGACCAAACTCTTTCTCAATTTCGGCCACTACCGTCTGGGTTTGCTCAAAATCGGCGGCGTTGGAGGCATAGGCCTTCACCTTGTGGCCAAAGGCGGCAATCTCGGATACCGTCTGCTCGGCGGCTTCGTTGATGACCAGGTCCGTAAAGGCCACATCGGCCCCTTCCGCGGCAAACTTAAGGGCAATGGCCTTGCCAATTCCGCGGGCTGCACCCGTGATGAGTGCTACTTTTCCGTCTAAAAGTCCCATTATTTGAATCTCTTTTGAATGTTGGCAACAATAGTGATAAGGAGGGAACCCAGCACGCCGGCGGTGAGGGAGCCCAGGAGGATGGCAATCTTGCCGGCATCCCTCAGGTGCTGCGTCACGGCCGGATCAATGTCCGGACCGGCAAAGGACAGGGTGTCCACGAAGATACTCATAGTAAAGCCGATACCGCCCAGGCAGGCCACGGCAAAGAGCATAGGCCAGGTGGCACGGGAAGGCATAGCGCCCACCTTGAGTTTGATGGCGGCCCAGGAAGCCAGGGTAATGCCGATGGGCTTGCCCAGCACCAGACCCAGGAAGATACCCAGGCCCACGCTGCCCAGTACCGGGTCAATGGCCTTGAAGATGTTGAAATAGGAAGGATCCGTGATTTCCACACCGGCATTGGCCAGGGCAAAGATGGGCATAATGGCAAAGTTCACAATGGGATTGAGCTTGTGCTCCAGCCGGTAGGACGGCGGGATGGTCTTCTTGGTAAGGCTGCTCAGACGGCGCAGATAATAGCGCTGGGGGCCGTTGGGGAAGGATTCTCCGTTGTGAACCTGCTCGGATTCCACCAGGCCTTCGTACAGGATCTTGGCGCGGCGGTGGAACTTGGCCTTGTTGTAGCGGGCCTCCATGGGGATGAGCATGGCCATCACAACGCCGGACATGGTGGCATGAATGCCGCTGTAGTAGAACAGCACCCATACGATGATGGCCGGGACGAAATAATAACCAAGACGTTTTTCTCCCAGTTTTTTCATGAGGGCCACGAACATGATGACCACAATGGCTATGGCCAGCAGCGGCAGGTTGATGTTGCCGCCGTAGAAGAGGGCCACCACCAGAATGGCTATGAGGTCGTCGGCAATGGCGAGGGCCGTGAGGAATACCTTGAGCGAGATGGGCACCTTGTCTCCCAGGATGGAGAGGATACCCACGGCAAAGGCAATATCCGTAGCGGTGGGGATACCCCAACCGGAAGAGGCCTCGGTTCCGTGATTGACCAGGGCAAAGATAACGGCCGGCATAACCACGCCGCCCACGGCGGCAATCACCGGCAGGATGGCCTTCTTGAAGGAAGAAAGCTCACCGCACACTACTTCGCGCTTGATTTCCAGACCCACGGTAAAGAAGAAGACCACCATCAGGATATCGTTGATGAACTTCTCCATGGTCATATCCTTGGGGAAGAACCAGTCTATGAACCCGTCCGGAGAGGCCACGTGGATGGTGAGCTCCGTGTGCAGGAAGTTGTGATAAATCTCTTTGGTAAAGGGAAGGTTGGCCAGCAACATGGCCAGGGCCACGCAGGCCAACAGAATCACACCGTTGGCCCAGGGCTGCTTTCTGAAACTGTCTTGT
>JAEEQI010000137.1 GCA_016285215.1 Bacteroidales bacterium
CCCTCATCGACGGCCTGATCCGCAAGGCGCGGATAGACGGCAGGAACGCCTGCTGCGTCCCGGGCACGGGCCACGCTGCGATCGCCACCGAATCCAAGGTCGTCGCCAAGCTCAAGGGCATGGGCATCTCCAAGGATGACATCACCCGCGAGGAATTCCTCAAATACGCCTGGGAATGGAAGGAAGAGCACGGAGGCATCATCCTCCAGCAGCTCCGCAAGCTCGGCTGCTCCTGCGACTGGGACCGCACCCGCTTCACGATGGAGCCGGCCCTCTCGGCGGCCGTCATCCGCACCTTCGTCCATTTCTACCGCAAGGGCTGGATCTACAAGGGCGTCCGGATGGTCAACTGGGACCCGGTGGCCCTGACCGCCGTCAGCGACGACGAAGTGATCCACAAGGATACCCAGAGCCATTTCTACCACCTGAAATACTTCATCTCCGACGGCGCCGGCAACCCGACCGACCAGTACCTCGTGATCGCCACGACCCGCCCGGAGACCATCATGGCCGACGCGGCGATCTGCGTCAACCCCGCCGATGAGCGCCACCACTGGCTCCGCGGCAAGAAAGTCCTGATTCCGCTGATCAACCGCGAGATCCCCGTCATCGAGGACGACTACGTCGAGATGGACTTCGGTACCGGCTGCCTCAAGGTGACCCCGGCCCACGACGTCCACGACTATGAAATCGGCCTGCGCCACAACCTCCCGGTCCTCGAGATCATCGACGACCGCGGCCGCCTGAACGAGAAGGCGCAGATCCTTGTCGGCGAGGACCGCTTCGTCGCCCGCAAGAAGATCGTCGGGATGCTCGAAGAAGCCGGCAACCTCCTCAAGATAGAAGACTATACCTCTCCGGTGGGCTACAGCGAGCGCACCGACGCCGTCATCGAGCCGAAGCTCTCCGCCCAGTGGTTCCTGAAGATGGACCTCCTTGCGAAGACCGCCCTCGAGACCGTCGAAAGCGGCCGGACCCGCTTCATCCCGGAGCGCTACTACAACACCTACCGCCACTGGATGGAGAACGCCCGCGACTGGTGCATCTCCCGCCAGCTCTGGTGGGGCCAGCGCATTCCGGCCTACTACCTGCCCGACGGCAAGTTCGTAGTGGCCGCTACAATTGAAGAAGCGCTTCAGGAAGCCAAGACTATTAACCCGAATATCAAGGTAGAAGACCTTAAACAGGACGAGGACGTTCTGGATACCTGGTTCAGCTCCTGGCTCTGGCCCATCTCCGTGTTTGACCCGGAGAAGCCCGGTCACCCCGACCACAAGCCCAACAAGGACCTGGCCTATTACTATCCCACCAACGACCTCGTGACCGGCCCGGACATCATCTTCTTCTGGGTGGCCCGTATGATTATGGCCGGCGAGGAGTTTATGGGCAAGGAGCCCTTCTCCAACGTCTACTTTACGGGTATCGTGCGTGACAAGATTGGCCGAAAAATGTCGAAAACCCTTGGAAATTCGCCGAATCCCCTCGACTTGATTGACACGTATGGTGCTGATGCTGTGCGCATTGGAATGCTCCTTTGCTCCAGCGCCGGCAACGATATCTTCTACGATGAGGCCCAGATCAAGCAGGGCGCAGCCTTCTGCAACAAGATCTGGAACAGCTATCGTTTGGTGAAAGGATTCCAGGTGGATGCATCCGTGGCCCAGAGCCCGGCTGCCAAGCTGGCCATTGACTGGTTTGCCGCCAAACTGAGCGACACCGTGGCCCTGGTGGAAGACCATTACAGCAAGTTCCGCATCTCCGATGCGCTGATGACCATTTACAAACTCTTCTGGGACGACTACTGCAGCTGGTACCTGGAAGCCATCAAGCCGGCCTTCGGCCAGCCCGTGGATCCCGAGACCTATAAGAAGACGCTGGAGTATTTTGAGGCTCTCCTCAAACTCATCCATCCCGTGATGCCGTTCATCACCGAAGAGCTGTGGCAGGACATTGCCGAGCGCAAGGAAGGGGAGACCATTATGTATGCTCCCACTCCCAAGGTCGAAGCCTTTGATCCCGCCGTGCTGGAGAACTTCAACCTGGCCGCCGAAGCCGTGAACGGCGTTCGTTCGGTGCGCAACCAGAAGAACATCGCCCCCAAGGAAAAGCTTCATCTGCTGGTGAAGGGAAGCGCCTTCCCCTGCATCCCCGTGGTGGAGAAAATGGCCGGCGTAGATGTGGAGCTGGTAGGGGAGTTTGGAGACGCCCAGGGTGTTGGATTTATGGTTCGCACCCAGGAACTGTTCGTGAAAATGGACGGTCTGGTGAATGTGGCCGAAGAGATTGAAAAAGCACAAAAAGAGCTGGAATATCAGCAGAAATTCCTGCAGGGAGTGCGCGCCAAACTGGCCAATCAGAACTTCGTAGCCCACGCTCCGGCTGCCGTCATCGAAAACGAGCGCAAAAAGGAGGCCGATTCCCTCTCCAAGATCGAAAGCCTCGAATCTAAACTTAATGCTTTGAAAAGAAGTATTTAAAACATATATGTTATAACGAATAACATTTTTGTTATGGCCATTTTTAAGACTTCTTTCCCGGTAAGGTACTACGAAACCGACCAAATGGCGGTGGTTCACCACTCCAATTACATCCGCTACTTCGAGATAGCTAGGGATGAGATGATGGTACAGTTGGGATTCCCTATTGAAAAGTGCGAATCGGAGCTGGGTGTGCTGGTTCCCATCGTGTCGGTGGAATGTCACTTCCGTCACCCTGCCCGCATGGGGGATATCCTCACTGCATCGGCCGAAGTGACCAAGGTTCCCATGGCCAAAATGCTCATCAAGCAGGCCGTCTACAACCAGGACGGAGTGCTCTGCGCAGAAGGTGTAGTGACCCTGGGTTTCCTGAACAAGGAGACCTTTACTCCGGTCCGCTGCCCCGAGCCCGTTGTGAAATTGTTCGAAGAAAAACTAAACGCTCAATAGTATGCATATCTATCCGCTGGTATTTGGAACTTGGGAGATTGTCCTCATTGTTCTTGTGATTGTCCTCCTTTTTGGCGGCAAGAAAATTCCCGAGCTGATGAAAGGCGTTGGCAAGGGTGTCAAGAGTTTCAAAGAGGGGATGAATGAGGTGGAGAAGGAGATGAAGGAAGAGCCCAAGAAGGCTGACGAAGAAAAGCCCGAACAGAAATAAGTGGTTACCCAGGAGACAGAAATGTCCTTCTGGGACCACATTGAGGCCCTGAGGGGAACGCTGTTCCGCTCGGTGCTGGCCGTGGGCATTGCCTCCATTGGCTTTCTCTGTTTTCCCAAGCCTCTTTTCCAGGCTGTCTTCTGGCCCACACGGTCAGACTTTCCTCTTTACCGGCTTCCGGGAGTGGATTTCTCCATGGACCTGATCAACATTGAGCTTTCGGCCCAGTTCTTCTTTTATTTAAAGGTGGCGGTTCTGTGCGGTCTGGTGATTGCTTTCCCCTTTGTGGTGTGGGAAATCTGGAAATTTGTGGCCCCGGCGTTGTACGATCATGAGAAGAAGGCGGTGAGAAAAGCCTTCGGCCTGTCTTCCGGTCTGTTTTACCTGGGCGTGGCGGTAGGGTACTTTGTGGTGCTGCCGGTCTGTTTGATGTTCTTTGTGAACTTTTCGGTGAGCGATGCCATTGTGAATACCATCTCGCTGAGCTCCTATATGTCGCTCTTTACCTCCATGGTATTCCTGATAGGACTCCTGTTTGAGTTTCCTACCGTGATTCTGGTTCTCTCCAGTATTGGAGTATTGACGCGTCAGAACTTAAAGCAATGGAGAAAGTACGCGTTTGTAATTGTCTTAATATTAGCGGCTTTAATAACTCCTAGTGACCCGTTCTCTATGTTTGTTCTGGCCATCCCGCTGTATGGCCTGTTTGAATTCTCCATCCTTTTGTGCCGTGATATCCGTCAGTAATGTAACCGTGGCCTATGGCAGCTATGTGCTGCTGGACGGCATCAACTTCCATATCAGTGAGCAGGATAAGATTGGTCTGGTAGGTAAGAACGGTGCCGGCAAGTCTACCTTGATGAAGCTCATCACGGGGGAGCAGTCGCCCACACAGGGTAGCATCGAGAAGCCGGTGGGTATCAAGATCGGATACCTTCCCCAGGTGATGGAGCATCACAGGGGGCACAGCGTGCTGCAGGAGGTCCTTTCCGTGTTTGAGCATATCAGCTCTATGGAGCAGGAACTGCATAGACTTACAAACGAATTAGCCAATAGAACGGATTACGAATCAAGCGAATACGTGTCGTTAATTGAACGGATGAATGAGATTAACGACAAGCTCGCGCTGGAATCCGGTCTTTCTCCGGAGGCCCAGGCCCAGAAGGTACTTTTTGGCCTGGGATTCAAGCCCGATGAGCTGGAACGCAATACGGAAACCTTCAGCCAGGGCTGGAATATGCGTATCGAACTGGCCAAGATTCTGCTTTCGGCCCCCGATGTGCTGCTGCTGGACGAGCCCACCAACCACCTGGACATCGAATCCATTGAGTGGTTTGAGGATTACCTTAAGAATTTTAGGGGATCGGTGCTCCTGGTTTCCCACGACCGCAAGTTCCTGGACAACGTGACCACCCGCACCGTAGAGATTATGCTGGGGCATATTCACGACTACAAAGTCCCTTACAGCCAGTATGTTACCCTCAGGGCCGAGAGACTGGCCCAGCAGACGGCCGCCTACGAAAACCAGCAGCGGATGATTGAGAAGACGGAAGATTTCATTAACCGCTTCCGTTACAAGCCCACCAAGAGCAACCAGGTTCAGTCCCGTATCAAGGCCCTTGAAAAACTGGACCGCATTGAGATTGATGAGAGCGACAATGCCAAGCTCTCTTTAAAATTTCCTCCGGCGGAACGCTCTGGAGATGTGGTATTTAAGGGCGTTGACTTAAAGGTTGGCTACCCGCAGAAAGTGGTCTTTACCGATGCCCAGATTGAGATCAAAAGAGGGGAGAAAGTAGCCCTGATTGGCCGCAACGGTGAGGGCAAGACCACCCTGATGCGTGTGATTATGCGCGAGCTGGATCCTATGGCCGGCGAGGCCCGCCTGGGACACAACGTGCATATTGGGTATTACGCCCAGAACCAGGAAGACATCCTGGATCCTTCTGAGACGGTGTTTGGCACCCTGGACCGCATTGCGGTGGGGGATATCCGCACCAAGCTCCGCGACATTCTGGGCGCCTTCTTGTTTAAAGGAGAAGACATTGACAAGCGCGTTTCCGTGCTCAGCGGCGGAGAAAGAGCCCGCCTGGGTATGGCAAAGCTGATGCTTTCTCCCTATAACGTCCTGGCCCTGGACGAACCCACCAACCATATGGACATCCGCTCCAAGGATGTGCTCAAGCAGGCCCTCAAGAGCTTTGACGGCACTTTGATTGTGGTTTCGCACGACCGTGATTTCCTGGACGGCCTGGTGGACAAGCTCTACGAATTCCGCGACGGAAAGGTGAAGGAGCATCTGGGCAGCGTACAGGACTTCCTGGAGAAGCGCAAGCTGGAGTCTTTGCAGGAGCTGGAGCGTCAGGCCCAGGCTCCCGCCGTCGAAAAGCCTGCGCAGAAGAAAGAATCGGCCCGGGAATTCGAGGCCCGTAAGGTGATTACCAAGGAGCAGCGCAAGATCCAGAACCGCGTGAGCTTCCTGGAAAAGGAGATTGCCAAGCGCGAGACCCGGATGGGGGAGATTGAGAAAGTGCTGGGGAACCCTTCCGAAAAGGATGACATTATGGAACTGACCCGGGAGTACCTGGAACTGAAGATGGCGCTGGACGCCGATACCGATGAATGGACCGCTCTGATGGAGCAGCTGGATGCATAGCCTATGATTTACGATTCCCATATGGACACCCCTTCGCAGCTTATCCGGCTGCGGAACCTGGGCATTGACAACACCCACGCCCACGTAGATTTCCCCAAGATGAAGGCTGGTAAGGTGGACGGTGCTTTCTTTGCGCTGTACACCCCGGCTTCTATGGCCCCCGACAGCGCTACTCGTTATGCGCTGGAGATGCTTTCGGCCGTGTATGATGCTGCCGACGCCAATTCCGACCTGGCTGCCGTAACCTTTACACCGGCCGAAGCCGCCGAAAACCGGGAGCAGGGGATTCTCTCTTTATTTATAGGTATGGAGAACGGTTCTCCCATCCAGGAGTCGCTGTCTCTGCTGCGTACCTTCTACCGTTTGGGCGTAAGTTATATGACGCTTACCCACAACGGTGACAATGCCATAGCCGACGCCGCCTCCGAAGGCAAGCGCTGGGGAGGACTGAGTCCTTTTGGCAAGCAGGTAGTGGCCGAGATGAATGCGCTGGGTATGATGATTGATCTGTCCCACGCCTCCGACCAGACTTTCTGGGACTGCATCCGTTTGTCGCAGGCTCCCATTGTGGCCACGCATTCCTGCTGCCGCTCCCTGTGCAGTCATCGCCGCAATCTTACCGACGAGATGCTGCAGGCGCTGGGGGAGAAGGACGGCTAT
>JAEEQI010000138.1 GCA_016285215.1 Bacteroidales bacterium
TTACAGCTATACCAAGGGCGCCACGGCCGTGAATGAAGTGAGCGGCAAGCTCATCTGCCTGGACGACCGTATGGGCGCGTACGCTACCGAGGAAACGCTGGGCTTCCTGGCCGATATCACCAAGTCTTCCATAGAGAAGCTTTCCAAGGATTCCAAAAAGGGCTTCTTCCTGATGGTGGAGGGTGCCAAGATTGACTATGCCGGCCATTCAGACTGCTTCCCCGCTTCCGTGATTGAGGAATTCAGCTTTGACCTGGCTGTGGCCGAAGCCCTCAAGTTTGCCGACTCCAACGGAGAGACCCTGGTGGTCGTTACAGCGGACCACGAGACCGGCGGCCTCACGCTGCTGGACGGAGACCTGGCCACCGGCCACGTTCTGGCCGTTTACAATTCCGACGACCATACCCCCACCGTGGTGCCCGTGTTCGCATACGGCCCCGGTTCCCGCGAGTTCACCGGAACTTATCTGAACATTGAGATTGCCCGTACCATCAAACGCCTGGTAACCAAATGAGAAAGACCCTAGCTTTATGCCTGTTGCTGGCCTGCCTCCCGGTGTGGGGACAGGACCTCAGAAGCGGCCCCTATGAGCTTCCGTATAAAAACACATACGTGAAGAACATCTTTGTGGCCGAAAATCCCTACCGCACGATGCCCCGGGAGACCCTGCAGCCCGGAAGCTACGAGCAGGCCCGCAAGGTGCTGCCCGCTCCTTTCTGGGAAGGGCATCAGGAGCAGGTGGATATGTATTGGCACGCCTGGAAGATTGCCATTGGCAACATCCGGCAGCCGCAGGAGGGCTCCGGCTTTGTGAGCCCCTATCTGGATGTGGCCTACAACGGCAACATCTTTATGTGGGACGACAGCTTTATGATGCTGTTTGCCCGTTACGGCTACCGTTTCTTCCCGTTCCAAAGAACGCTGGATAACTTCTACGCCAAGCAGCACCAGGACGGCTTCATCTGCCGCGAGATAAGGGCCGATGGATCCGACTGCTTTGAGCGGTACGACCCTGTGAGCACGGGTCCCAACCTGCTTCCCTGGGCCGAGCTGCTGTATTACGAGCAGTTTGGAGATATTGACCGCCTGCACCGCGTATTTCCGGCCCTGGTGGCCTACGCCCAGTGGTGGAAACTCAACCGCACCTGGCAGAACGGCACCTACTGGAGCAGCGGCTGGGGCACTGGAATGGACAATATGCCCCGCGTACCGGAAGGCTACAACCAGATTTTCTCCAATGGTCATCTGACCTGGCTGGACACCAACCTCCAGCAGTATCTGGTGAACAACTGCCTTATGCAGATTGGCTTCTATACGGAGCGCTGGCAGGAAATTGAGGATATGGAGGACGAGATGAAGTTCCTCAAGTCCTGGATCAACGAGAATATGTGGGACCCCGAGACCGGCTTCCTCTACGATGTGTACGCCGACGGCACCCGCAGCGCTACCAAGGGCATTTCGGCCTTCTGGGCTCTCCAGACCGATATCCTGGACGGCGAAAAGCTGGATACGCTGGTGGCGCACCTTTCCGATACCACCGAGTTTGACCGTCCGCACCGCGTGCCTTCCCTGAGCGCAGACCACAAGAAGTACAATCCGCTGGGCCGTTACTGGCAGGGCGGCATCTGGCCCGGAACCAACTATATGGTCATTGACGGTCTCTGGCGCAAGGGTTACAAGGACCTTTCCCGTGAGATTGCCACCAACCATTTTGACAACGTGTTCCAGGTTTGGAAAAACACCGGAACCTTCTGGGAGTATTACGCTCCCGAGAGCATAGAGCCCGGTTTTATGGCCCGCAAGGACTTTGTGGGTTGGACCGGTCTTCCGCCCATCGCGGAGTTCATCGAGGCCATCCTGGGCATCCGGGGGCAGTATTCCGAGAATAAGATCGAATGGGACGTCCGTCAGCTGGAAGCCCACGGTATTGAGCGGTATCCTTTTGGCCCCGAAGGCGTTGTGGGCCTCAAGGTGGCGGCCCGTAAATCGGCCTCCGAAAAACCCGTGGTTACCGTTACCACCAACGTCCCCTTTGATTTGGTGCTCCTCTGGGGAGACGGACAAAGCAGCACCGTACACGTAGACAAATCAGGAAAAATCAAATACTAACCACTATGAAAAAATTACTCATCCTGGGAGCTCTGGCGCTGGCAGCACTGGTGTCATGCAGCAAGGGGGACAACGATCCCCGTCTGGTAATCATAACATTCGACGGTCTGCGTTGGCAGGAACTTTATGGCGGGGCCGATGACGCCCTGGCCGTGGACACCCGCTTTGTCAGACACCCCGAGATTCTGAAGGACAAGTACTGGAAAGAAACCCCGGAGGCGCGCCGTGAGGCCCTGATGCCCTTCGTGTGGAGTTATGCCCCCACCCACGGCTATATGTTGGGTAACCGCTTCAAGGGAAGCCAGATGACAGTGTCCAACACCATGAACTTCTCCTATCCCGGTTATAGCGAAATGTTCTGCGGCTGGGCCGATGATGCCCGCATAGACTCCAACGATCCCAATCCCAACCCCAACGTGAGCGTATTGGAGGTGGTGAACCAGGATCCTCGTTACAAGGGGCAGGTGATGATGTTTACCTCCTGGGAGAGCATCCGTTTTGCTGTGAACAATGAGCGGGGCGGCTTCAAGGCCAGCAGCGCCCACGAACCCTCCTTTACGGACAGTTATGTGGCCCGCCTGCTCCAGGATGTGGATGCCGGAACTCCGGACGAAGGTTTCGGCTACTCCGAGCGCCTGGACTGCGTTACTTACGGTATGGCTATGGAAACCCTGATGAAAGAGCATCCCAAGGTGTTCTATGTGGGTTTCGGAGACACCGATGAGTTTGCCCACGAAGGCAAGTACGACTTGTATCTGGATGCCGCCCACTGGACGGACCTGTATATCCGCCGTATCGTAGAGTATTGCGAGAGCGATCCTTTCTATAAGGGCAAAACCACCTATATCCTCACCTGCGACCACGGCCGTGGCCGCGGCGAAGCCTTCCGTGGACACGGAGAAAGCGTCCGCGGCTCCAACGAGACCTGGTTCATGGCTTTTGGCAAGGGCATTCCTGTTCTGGGCGAGACCTCCGACAACGGGGTTTTCTACACCAAGCAGTTCGCCGCTACCATCGCCGATATCCTGGGTGTGGACTTCACGCCCGGCAACGGAGAAAAGTGCCAGCCTTTTGACCCGGCTCTCCAGAGCGAGGAAGCCAAGCCCGTGATCATTCCCCTTGAAGCTGTCAAGGCTGCCCCCAAGGGAAAGGGCCTGCGGTATACCTACAGTGAAGGAGACTTCAAGAGCTGCCAGGATGTACTGGCTGCTCCCGTGAAGGCCAGCGGCATCACTCCGGCTTTTGGCACCGAAGCCATCAAGCAGAAGGAAGATCATTTCGGCATTGTCTTTAAAGGCCTGCTGAAGATTGACAAGGAAGGGGAGTATGTGCTCTCCGTATGCACGGACGACGGTTCCAAAGGCTGGATGGACGGTGAACTCCTCTGGGATATGGACCGCGACGGCGGCGGCTTCAAGGATATCATCCTGAAACTCAATGCCGGTTATCACCGCCTGGAGGTCCAGTACTTTGAAAACTACGGCGGAGACGATGTGGAAATCGGTCTCTCCGGTCCCGGGGTAGAGGTGTCCCGCATCCCTGCCGGCATGCTCTATCATGAATAGGATTCGACTGTTTATCCTGGCAGCACTGTGCGTGCTGCCAGTTTTTCTTTCTTGCAGGAACAACCGGCAGGAAGTGAAGGTGGCCCTCCATCCGGACCGCGAGCCGGTGCCTGCCGGAGAATATGGCTACAATCCAATCTGCCCTATGGGTGTCTATATGGCCGACCCCAGCGCCAAGGTGCTGGACGGAAGACTGTATGTGGCCTGTTCACTGGACCTGAACCTGGATCTGTGGTGTTCAGCCTATCATCACCTGCTGTCTACGGACGATATGCTGCACTGGACGCTTCATCCCAATATTTTTGCTACCAAGGGACCCTACGACGGGGTTTCCTACAGCGATGCAGACCTGTATGCTCCCGATATGGCTCAGAAAGACGGGAAGTACTACCTGTACTATGACCTCTCCGAATGGACCGAGGGCGTAGCCGTTTCCGATTCTCCCACCGGACCCTTCCGGGACGGGAAACTCATAGAAGGCATCCGGGGCATAGACCCTTGCGTGTTCATAGATGATGACGGGCAGGCCTATTATTTCTGGGACCAGTTCAGTGCCCAGGGCGCCCGGCTGAATGCCGATATGACCTCGCTGGATATGTCCACGCTGCATCAGGGACTGGTGACGGAGGACGAACACTTCTTCCACGAAGGCAGTTTCGTGTTCAAGCGGAATGGCTGGTATTACTATGTGTATGCTGCTGTAAGCCGCCAGGATATGCCTTCTTGTCTGGCCTATTCCATGTCCCGGAATGTCTTTGGCCCTTACGAGTACAAGGGCGTTATCATAGACAGCAACGGCTGCGACCCCGATGTGTGGAACAACCACGGATCCGTAGTGGAGTTTGGCGGCCAGTGGTATGTGCTGTACCACCGTTCCACCCACCATTCCAGCAAGCTGCGCAAGGCTTGCATAGAACCCATTACCTTCAATGAGGATGGCACCATCAATGAAGTGGAAATGACCTCCCAGGGTGCAGGAAAGCCCATTCCGGCCACCAGTACCATTGACGCGGCCCGCGCCTGCCTGGTTAACGGAGGCCCCCACGTGCGGCTGGAAACGGCCAACCGGGAAATCCTCTCCGGCATCCTGGACGGCAGCAAGGCGGCTTGGAAGTATGTGGATTTCCCCACCGGTCTCACTAAATTTACCGTCCGGGTGCGTTCGCTCTCCGGAGGTTATATATCTGTTCACCAGGACCAGTCCTTCTACGGAGAAATAGCAGGGGTGGATGTCCCGGCCGGTAAGGGAGAATGGGTAACCCTGGAGTGTGAACTGGAAGGGTATAATGAAGGCCCCCAGGCCCTTTGGTTCACCTTCTCCGGGGAGTATGGCTCCTGGAGAAGCCCGGTAGAACTGTTTGAGATTGACTGGTTTAGATTTGAATAGACTATGCATAAAATCTTCTTGATACTGCTGCCTCTTCTGTTTGTGGGGTGTACGGCTTCCCCGGGCGCAATGCCGGGAGACCTTATTCCGGCGCCGGTGGCGTTTTCGCTCACTTCCGGCAGTGTAGAATCCGCTAAGCTGACTCAGGGGCCTGAAAAAGTGATAGTCTCTCAGAAGGCCATCCTTAAACGTCTGGAAGGTCGGAAACTGGCCGATTGGCAACTCAAAGGAGCCTACTGGCTGGAGGTAGGGAAAAGGGGCGTGACCATAGAGGCTGCCGATGAAGAAGGCGTGTTTTATGCCCGGCAGTCCCTGAAGATGCTTGGGGCCCTGGACCGCAAAGTAGCCTGCTGCACCATCCTGGACTGGCCGCGTTTCCAGTACAGGGGACTCATGCTGGATGTGAGCCGTAATTTCCAGGACAAGGAGTTTGTGAAAAAGCAGCTGGAAATGATGGCCCTTCTGAAGATGAACCGCTTCCACTTCCACCTGGTGGACAACCCGGGGTGGCGGCTACAGATAGACGCTTACCCACGGCTTACCCAGTATGCTGCCTGGAGGCCCATAGCCGATTTCTGGGAGTGGGAAGGAAGTGGGGGAGAAGTGCTTGGAGGACGTTTTGTGGAGGAGGGTACACCGGGGGCTTATGGCGGTTATTTCAGCAAGGAAGACATCGCTGAACTCCTGGCCTTTGCTTCCGAAAGGCAGATAGAGATCATCCCCGAAATAGAGATGCCGGGGCACAATTTTGAGACCCGGGCCGCCTATCCCGAGCTGGCCTGTCGGCTGAAGGACGCGCCGGATGACTGGGAACTCTGCCCCGGCAGCGAAAGCACCTATGAGTTTCTGGAGAAGGTGCTTCTGGAGGTTTTTGAGATGTTCCCCAGCCCTTATGTTCACATAGGCGGGGATGAGGCCGGAAAGCGGACCTGGGAATTGTGTCCGGACTGCCAGGCCCGAATGAAGGCCGAAGGGCTCCAAAGTGTGGAGGAGCTTCAGAGCTATATGATCAAGCGGATGGAACGCTTTGCCCACGAGCACGGCAAGCGCATCATCGGCTGGGATGAAATCCTGGAAGGAGGCCTCGCTCCGGATGCCACCGTGATGTCCTGGCGGGGGATGGAAGGTGGTCTGAAGGCGGTTTCCCAGGGCCACGATGTCATCTTTACCCCTACGCACTACTGTTACCTGGATTATCAGCAGGATTCCCTTCAGTACAAGCCTGTGGGACGGCCCCTGCCATTGGAAAAGGTTTATTCTTTCGAGCCCCTGGCAGAGGGGATCTCCGAGGATGGTGCACACCTCGTGCT
>JAEEQI010000139.1 GCA_016285215.1 Bacteroidales bacterium
TATTAGTGTAATAATCTTTGTATCTATGCCATCAGATTGTTGTAATCGGTATAGACGTCTCGTACCACATCGTCCCAATTCTGGTAGAGGGTAGCCCGGGCACTGGCGCTCACGCGGGAATAGCCCTCCTCATCTGAAAGGATATCCAGAATGGTACGGGCATAGTTCTCCTCACCACCGGCCGAAATATAACCATTGACGCCGGGGGTGACGGTGGCAGCGGTGCGGGCGCCTTCCAGGAAAACCGTAGGCGTCCCCTGGCAGGCGGCTTCAATCTGCACGAGCGAATTAGCGTCATAGAGGGACGGAAACAGGAAGAGCTTGGCACGGGAGTAAAGCTTTTCCAGCATCGGCCGGTCTGCCAGACCGCACATCACCACTTCTTCCGTCAGCCCCTCCTGCTCCACCAGGGCCGAGAGTTTTTCCTCATCCTGTCCTTTCCCGGCAAAGAGCATCCGGAAGTTTTTCAGACCCATCTTCTTGGCCATGGCAAGTGCGCGTACGGTAAAATCTATATTCTTGATGAAGTTGATTCGGCCCACAAAAAGAAAGACCGTGGCGTCCGACGGAATCCCGTAGGTGCGGTTCACTTCCTCTGCCGCCGCTGCAGGATCCGGCACAGGCTGGTGATCCGTCGCGTTGAGGCGGACCTTGCAGGGGGCCTTAAGGCCGTATTCATAGATATACAGGTCACGGATGGCACTGTTGACGGCCCAGCACTCATCGCAAAGGTTAAAAACGCTCATCACACTGCCCAGGGCCAGGTCTACCGCCGGTTTGATTTTGCCGGCCAACAAGGTCTGCTGCTCGATATCCTGCTTGTACTGGCTATGCAGCGTGGCCACAAGGGGAAGCTTGTGAAACTTGGCAAACAGGGCCCCGGCCAGGCCCACGGAAAAGGGAGAATGGATATGGACCAAATCAATCCCGCTCCGGATGAGCTGGGCGTCAAAACGGGGATCCAGCATAGATGTAGGGATGTCATAGTCGTTGCCAATCATAGGTAGAGAAGTGCAACGGACCACTTCGTACGGAAGGGCATTATCTTCTGCTTTGCGATAATTGCGCGTAGCAGGACAGAAAACCACAACGTCACAGTAATTAACCAGCCGGCGGGCATAATTATCCACCACTTTGATGACGCCGTCCACCATGGGATACCAGGTATCTATGAATAATCCTACTTTTTTCATCAGTCTTTCAGTTTAGGTAACGAGTAATTGGATGCAATTTACAAAAAAAAATATAGAATTTTTCTTAATTTTGCATAATTGCAAATTACACCAAACCAAACCAAGTGAATAACAGATCATTTACCAGCAGATTAAGTTGGAGGATTATCGGCATTGTGTCGATCATCTTCTTCTCCTCTTTCATTATTATAGGGCTGGTGGCCCATTATATCATCACCAATGAAAACGCAAATGCGGCTCCGCTGGAGATAGCGTTGAGCCTGTTGCTTGTGGGCATAATAGGACTGGCCATCGTGTATTTCCTGTGCCGCCGCACCATCCGGAGGATGACCCGTCCCATCACGGAACTCTCCGTTTCGGCCCTCAACATGGGCATGGGCAATTTCAAAGCCAAGCTGCCGGAGATTGGCAGCAAAGACGAGATGCTGCGCCTGAGGGACAGTTTTGTCTATCTCCAGAACTCCATCTCGGATTATATTGGACAGTTGAAGAGCACCAAGAGCGACAACGAACGCATGGAGTCGGAACTCAACGTGGCCCGCACCATCCAGATGGGCATGCTCAGCACAGACTTTCCCCCTCAGCTCCACGCCCTTTTGAAGCCCGCCAAGGAGGTAGGCGGTGACCTGTACGACTTCATCCTCAAGGGAGACGTACTCCATTTTGCCGTGGGTGATGTGAGCGGAAAGGGCGTTCCGGCCTCGCTGGTCATGTCCATCACCCGCGCCATGCTCCATTTTGTGGCTACGCTGGACCTCCCGCTGAACGAGTCGGTGAGCCGTATCAACAACAGCGTGGCAGACTCCAACAGCAACGACATGTTTGTCACCCTGTTCATTGGCCGTATCAATCTGAAGACGCTCCGGATGGACTACTGCAACGCCGGTCACAACCCGCCGGTAATCGTTTCCCCCGGTGGAGAGGTCCGTTTCCTGGAGGTGAAGAGCAATCTGGCTGCCGGTCTCATGGAACAGTTCCCCTACGAGGACGAGTCCATTGTCCTGGAGCCGGGCTCCCGCCTGGTGGCCTACACCGACGGTGTCACCGAGGCGGAGAACAGCCAGCTGGAACTGTATGGAGAAGACCGGCTGGTAGAGGACATCCGGCAACTCAAGGCCGATATGGACGAAGAAACCGTTGTAAAGCACATCTACCAGTCTGTGAAATCGTTCACTGGGAACCACCCGCAAAGCGATGACATCACCATCTTGAGTTTGAAAGTATGAAGTACATCTATATCATAAACGGACGGGCCGACAAGGCTCCGCAATACAAGGAGTTCTATGCCCAGCTGAAGGAAATCCCCCACCCGCACGAGGTGTATACCACCCTGGGCGAGGGCGATGCCACGCGTTATGTACGCCTTTACTGCGACCTGCATCCGGAAGAGGAGGTCTGCTTTGTAGCCTGCGGCGGAAACGGCATCATCAACGGTGTTGCCTCCGGTCTGGTGGGCTACCTGAATTCCGGGGATCCGGTGGCCTCGCAATGCGATAACAAGACCATCGCCATCCTGTACTTCGGCGGTGCTACGGAAGATTTCATCATCAACTTCCCGGGCCGAGACTTCCGGAGCGTTAAAAAAATGCTGGCGGGCGCCGTCACTCCGATAGACATCATCCAGGTAAACGACAGCTACTGCCTCAACGTCTGTAACATAGGCTTCAATTCAAAAGTAGCCTCCCGTGCCAACGAACTGGTGGCCAAGGGGAAATCGGCCCACCAAGCCTATACGCGAGGCGTCATCAACGCCATCCTCACCAGCCGCTACAACCGCATCAAAGTGCTGGTGGACGGGGGACGCATTGCACGCGGCCCCATGGTGCTCTGCACCTTTGCCAACGGGCGTCGTGTGGGCGGAGAGTTCAACTGCGCCCCTTCCGCCAAAGTGAATGATGGTCTCATAGATGTTTGCTACTTCCGCGCCATGAGCCTCCTCAGGCTCCTTGCGCTCATTCCCCTCTACCGTTCCGGTGAACATATCGGAAGCCGCGCCGCCGGAAAGAGAGTCCTCTACCGCCAGGCCCGGGAAGTGGATATTATCAGCGAGGACCTCATTGACATCTACCTGGACGGCGAACAACTCCCCGGTTCCCAGTTCCACCTCAAGATCCTTCCCGGAGCGCTTCCTCTTCGTCTGCCCAGGCAGGAGACCGAATAGCCATGCAGCCGCAAGCCATTACAGAGTCGATGGATTTTGCCTTTATGGGCGAAGTTAAGGCCGGATTTCCCTCTCCGGCCAGCGATGTCCGTGAGCGGCTGGACCTCACCAAGCTGCTGGTCCGCCATTCGGCCTCCACTTTTTTCTTCCGCATTGACGGCGTCTCTATGGTAGATGCCGATATGGACGAAGGCGATATCATCATCGTAGACCGCGCCGTAGAGCCGTACAACGACTGCAAGGCCGTCTGCTTCATTGACGGAGAGTACACGGTCAAACGCGTGCAGATAGAGAACGACCACGCGGTGCTCCTCCCCTGCAACAGCAACAACAAAAAGTTCAAACCCATACCCGTGGGACCGGAGAACAGTTTCCTCATCTGGGGTGTGGTAACCTGGATTGTCAAAAAAGCCTAGAGAGTGTACGCCCTGGCCGACTGCAACAATTTTTTCGCCTCGTGCGAAAGGGTTTTCCGTCCGGAACTGAACGGGAAACCGGTGATTGTGCTGTCCAACAACGACGGCTGTGCCGTGGCCCGCTCCAACGAAGCCAAGGCCCTGGGCATTGCTATGGGCGCTCCCCTGTTCAAGATCCGCAACATAGTGGAAAAGAACCACGTGGCGGTGTTCTCTTCCAATTTTGCCCTGTATGGAGACATGTCCCGCCGGGTGCAGGAAGTGCTGCGGGAGTTTGCCCCGGCGGTGGAACAGTATTCCATAGACGAGGCATTCCTGGACCTCAACGGCCTGGAAGGCAAGGATTTTGACGCGTATGCCAAGGAGATTTCCCGGGCTTGCTGGAAGTATACCTCCATTCCGGTATCTGTGGGCATAGCCCCTACCAAGACCCTGGCCAAGATAGCCTCCAAACTGTGCAAGCAGTATCCCAAACTCAAGGGCGGCTGCTATATGTACCGCCCCGAGGACATAGAAAAAGTGCTGCGGAAATTCCCCGTGCAGGATGTCTGGGGAATAGGCCGAAGAAGCTTTCCCAAGCTGGCAGCTATGGGCATCAAAACGGCCTGGGACTATACCCAGCTGCCCCAGACAACGGTCCGGAAACTCTTTGCCCTGCCGGGCTTCCGAACCTGGCAGGAGCTCCGCGGTATCCCCTGCATAGAGTTTGAAGACCTCATTGAACCCCGGCAGAGCATCTGCGTTTCCCGCTCCTTTGCACACGAGATTACCGCCCCGCAGGAGCTGGCTTCGCAGGTGGCCAATTTTACCGAAAGCGCCGTCACCAAACTCCGTGAGCAGGGCTCCTTGGCCCTGGAGATGGCCGTCTTTGCTATGACCAACCGCTTCAAGGAAGACCAGCTGCAGACCAGCGCCGGTATTTACGTCACGCTCCCGGACGCCACGGCCGACCACCGAACCCTGGTACTGGCCGCCGTAGACGCCTGCAGAAGGCTCTACAAGCCCGGTTACGGATATAAGAAAGCCGGCGTAGTCATTACCAAACTGGTGCAGGCCCAAGGCTATACGCGCTCCCTCTTTGAAGATTCAGAGACCGCCCGGAAAGAAGCCAACCTGTCCGGCGCCATCGACCGCATCAACCGCAGCTTCGGCCCGGGCTCCATTCTGTTTGGCGTGCAGGGAGACGGAAAGGTCAAGAACGCACGCGAGCATCAGTCTCCCCATTACACAACGCTCTGGGAAGACCTTCCAAAAGTAAAGGTGGAATAATTATTTCTGAGGGCCGAAGACCTGGTTGATCAGGCTCTCAAACTCCTTGAAGGCAAAAGTATCGGAGAGTTCGCGGAGGGCATCTGCCAGGCCGCGGTAATGCCACTCGTGCTCCTTGGGATCCGTGGTATGGAAGATGGACCAGAGCTTTTCTCCTATGGTGGCATAATCCCTTGCAATGGCGCGCATATTGGAGAGTTTGTCTCCCAGGGCTACCATCTTGGCATCGTGCGGAGCGCGGGTGAGGCGGTCTATAGCAGCTTGCTTGCGGTCGTGCCAGCTGTCTTCTTCGCTGACGCCTTCCATAAAGACGTCGCTTTCGGCCTCTACCAGACGGGCCACGCGGTCTCCAAACTGAGCGCGGATATCCTCTATGCTAACGGAAGTATCTTCTACCGTATCGTGCAGGGCGGCAGCGGCCAGGAGTTCCTGGTCCGGCGTCATAGTGGCCACAATCTCCACCGCTTCCATAGGGTGAACAATGTAAGGGAATCCCTTTCCTCTTCTTTCCGTACCGGCGTGGGCCTTGACGGCAAACACAATGGCGCGGTCCAGCAGCTGGGTATCAAGCGGTTTGTTGGCCATATTTACTTCTTAACTTTAGCTTTATTGAAGATAACGAACTCGTTCATCACAAAGTTGAAGGCGCCGGAGAAGCACAGACCCAGCAGGTTACACAGCACGGGTTCTATGGACAGCTCCTGGAACCAGCCCTGGGAAACGAACAGGAAGTGGAAGCCCTGCATAGCAGCCAGCTTGATGATGTATCCCCCGATGCACGTGGCATTGTATGCAACGCAATGGCGCACCAGGGAACGCATACTGCCGGGCTTGGAAACACGTTCTTTCCAGACCCAGTAATAAGCGATGAAGAAGTTGGTGAGGGTAGCCAGCTCAAAGGAGATGGTAGGGGCAATCCAGAAGCTGCCCCAGTACGAACCGTCAAAGACATACTCGCTTAAAAGCCAGTGCAGCCCCAGGTCAACGATGGTACCGGCCACGCTGGTCAGGGAGAAGACGATGAATTTCTTCAGTATTTCCACTTTGCGGTTCATTAAGGCAAAGATACAAATTTTTGTTATTGTCGCAAAATTGGAGTACCTTAGCAATGTATTTGTACTAAAGCATGAAAACCATTATCCCGCCCGTAGACAGGGACGCGCTGCTACAAGAGCTTAACGAAAAGACCCTCCTGCGCAAGACCAACCGTGCCGGAAACGAGCTGTATATTGTGGGCCCGGAAGCCACCAATGTTATCCGTGAGATAGGTAGATTAAGGGAAATCGCCTTCAGAAACGACGGCGGAGGTAC
>JAEEQI010000006.1 GCA_016285215.1 Bacteroidales bacterium
AGGGCACATATTGCCCGCCTTCCGGCTACTTCGTGGCCGATGCCCAGTCGGAGGCCTTTGAAGTCTACGAAGCAGGCTTCCCTCCCAAAGAGAAGCATCTGGCCCCCGGTCAACTTCCCCAGTTCTGCCAGAGCTGCGGCATGCCGCTTACTAAGGATGAAGACTGCGGCCGCAATGCCGACGGCAGCATCAACTTCGACTACTGTCAGTACTGTTTTCAAGGCGGCAAGTTCTTGCAGGAATGCACAATGGAGGAAATGATAGACCACTGCGCCCAGTTTGTGGACGAGGGAATGGTGGAGATGATGCGCGGCTTCTTCCCGATGCTTAAACGCTGGAGGAAAGTCGGTCCGAATCATCAATAAGGTATTGTATTCTGAGCAGCCCCTCGATGAACGCGAGGTTCGAGATTCGGAGTGTTTGGTCTACAAAGCTTTGAAAACCAGCCTTTCCGGCTGGTTTTCTGCTTTGTGCGCTCAGGCAGGACCTTTTCCCCACGTTACCCCATCCCCAAACCCCTTCCCTCGGGGAAGGGGCTGGCGGCAGAAGCCGCCTTGCGGGCCTGCAGGCCCTGTCGCTTCGCTCCGGAGTGCGTTTAGGGTGTGTTCCTTGGAGAATGTCGGAATAAATGCTATATTTGTGTCGGAATAAATGTCGGGATAAACGGCGGAATAAGATGACGGAATAGCACTATGTACAGACCACCATTCACAGTATCGTCCAAGGCTATTAATCTGATTGCGAAGATTTTCAGCCAAATTGAGAGGTATGCTATCAAGATGGAGCAGGGGGATACATTGCGGCTCAGAAAGGTCAATCGTATCAAAACCATCCATTCATCCCTGGCTATCGAAGGCAATAAACTGTCTGAAGGTGAAGTGCAGGCTATTCTGGAAGGGAAGAAAGTCGTGGCTCCGTTGAAAGAGATCCAGGAAGTCAGGAATGCTATCAAGACCTATGAACTGTACCCCGAACTCAATCCATTCTCTGTCCAGGATCTTCTACTGGCACACGGAACGATGATGGCTGGTCTGGTGGATGAGGTGGGAATGTTCAGGAGTGGTGGCGTTGGTGTATTTGATGGAGATAAAGCCATTCATATTGCTCCTCCTGCTGATCGGGTGAAGGAACTGATGAAAGACCTGTTTACCTGGCTGGAGAACACTGACGACCACCTTCTTATCCGGAGTTGTGTGTTCCATTACGAGTTTGAGTTCATCCATCCCTTTGCAGACGGGAATGGAAGGATAGGGCGTCTCTGGCAATCACTCATACTCGGCCAACTGAATCCCATCTTCGAGCATCTACCTGTGGAGAATATGGTCTATGCAAATCAGGAGGCTTACTACGACGCTATCAATAAGAGCTCGGATCTCGGTGATAGTAGCCCCTTCATCGACTTCATGCTGGAGGAGATACTGAATGCTCTTGTCGGTCATCAGGGGAAATCCAATGCAGAGATAGCCGATGAAAAAGGACTCTACTATCAACACGAGAGAGTCCTGGGGTATCTTCGGGCTGACAGGCATATTTCGGCAGTGGCAATAGCAGCAAACCTTGGAATGAGTGCCCGGCAGGTGGAGAGAATACTTGCCGATTTAAAGAAGAAGGGCATCATTCGGCGGAAAGGTGCAAATAGAAACGGTTACTGGGAGGTGCTGGACTAATTATGGCAGACTATTACAGACATTTCAAAGGTGACAAGTACAAGCTTCTGGGGATTGCAAAGGATAGCGAGACTCAGGAAAAGATGGTCGTTTATCAGGCCTTTGGTTACTTCTTGGCAAAATAAGTTGTGTTTAATTCTTGAACTCGTGAATAAATTTGCACTTTTTTTCTGCATCCTCTTCGCGGGGCTGTCAGCTGCCGCCCAGGAGACTTATATGTACGCAGAACGGGACACCTGCTCCCTCTATCTGGATATCTATCGGCCCACCGCGGGCTCCAAGACCGAGTTTGACGGCAAGGCCAAGCCCACTGTCATCTTTGTGTTCGGCGGCGGATTCATCATGGGTGAACGCAACGAAGCGTTCATGCAGCCGTGGTTCCAGCGCCTGAATGACAATGGCTACACCGTGGTCGCCATCGACTACCGCCTGGGTATGAAAGGGTATAATGTAGGGAAAGGACTGAGCAGCTCCTTTAAGGCCGGCGAGCAGTTTGTCATCGCCCAGCAGATGGGCGTGGAGGATCTGTTCAGCGCCATCTCCTTCCTGGACGAGAGCAGCGAGGAACTGGGCATTGACACAGGTAACCTGGTGGTCGCGGGCAGCTCGGCCGGAGCCATCATCGCACAGGCCGCCGAGTACGACATCGTCTGCGGCCGCACCGAAGGGCTGCCCAAGGGCTTCCAGTTCAAGGGCGTGATGTCCTTCGCCGGCGCCGTGATCAGCGTCAAGGGTGCGCCGGAGTATCCCTCGGCCCCCTGCCCGGTGCTCATGTTACATGGTACGGCCGACCAGGCGGTGGCCTACACCAAGTTCGGCGCCGTGGGACGCGGCATCTGGGGCAGCGATTTCCTGGCCGCCCAGTGGAGCAGGAAGCGTTACACCGGCTGGTGCATCTACCGTTTCAAGGACCGCACGCACGACGTGGCCGGCTACATGAACTACCTGTGGGATATCGAGCAGGCCTTCCTGGAGAAGAACGTCATCCAGGGCACCGCCCGCACGGTGGACGCCATGATAGACGATCCCTCCCTCCCGTCCTGGGGAACAGTAACTCTGGATTCTATCTATAAAAAATAATACTACAGATTCAACGCGTGGGTGTTCTTCTTAACCGGGGGCCTAATCCCCCAGACCCCCTGGGTCGCTTCGCTCCATAAAGTAGCCCGGAGGGGAATACCGACCTTCAGGACGGCCGTTATTTCAACGACTCGGGGATTTGTGGCATAGCGCCTTCGCAGGTGCATACGTAGGCAGACACTTCTACGGCCGTTTTGTGGGCCTCCGGAATGGTTTTCCCGTTGAGGATGGAGCCGATGAACGATCCGGTGAAGGAATCGCCGGCGCCCACCGTATCGGCCACCTGCACCTTGGGCGTCTCCAGGAAGGACATACCTCCGTCATAGAAGACATAGCTGCCGTTGGTGCCGCAGGTGAGGATGAGCATCTTCAGGTCGTACTCCTTGATGATGAGGCGGCACTTCTCTTCCAGCGCCAGACCGGGATATTCGAACAGGCGTGAGATAATCACCAGTTCCTCGTCATTAATCTTGAGAATATCACAGCGGCGGAAGGACTCCTCCAGCACTTCCTTGTTGTAGAAGTCCTGGCGCAGGTTGATGTCGAACACTTTCAGACAGTCCTCAGGAACGGCGTCCAGGAACCAGCCGATGGTTTCCCGCGACACGGCACTGCGCTGCGCCAATGAACCGAAGCACACGGCCTTGCAGTCTGCCGCTATGGCGGCTAGTTCCTTGGTATAGGGAATGTTGTCCCAAGCGACCTCCTTCTTAATCTCATATTGCGGAACGCCCTGTGTATCCAGCGTAACCTGTACTGTTCCGGTAGGATAGTCAACCCGGTTCAGGTGATACGTAAGGGCGTGGGCCTCCAGGGCCTCTACGATTTCCTCTCCCAGTGCATCATGCCCGATGGCGCTGATGGTCATCCCTTCCAGGCCGAACTGGCGGGCGTGGTAGGCAAAATTGGCGGGTGCTCCACCCAGTTTCTTGCCGCCGGGAAGCATATCCCAAAGTGCTTCACCAATTCCTATAACGTATTTTCCCATAATTATTTCCGAATCTTAGTCATATAATAGAATAGGTACACCACACCAATGGCCATTATGGCCACTGCACCGGCCTGGCCCACGGCGTCGGAGGCGAAGCCCATCAGCAGCGGGAATATGGTACCGCCGAACAGTCCCATAATCATAAGACCGCTCACCTCGTTTTGTTTCTGAGGAACGGCCAGCAGGGCCTGGGAGAATACCATAGAGAAAATGTTGGAGTTACCAAATCCCACCAGAGCAATGGCCACATAAAGCATCACCTTGCTGGTCCCTATGAACATTCCGCACATAGAAAGCGCCATCAGAATCACGCTCACCAGGAAGAACTTGCGGTGGTTGAACTTAGCCAGGATAAAAGAACCGGACAGGCAGCCTATGGTGCGGAAGATAAAGTACAGACTGGTGGCAAAGCCGGCTTCGGTGAGCGTCATGCCCACGCGCTCCATCAGGAGCTTGGGCGCAGTGGTGTTGGTGCCCACATCAATGCCTACATGGCACATGATGCCGAGGAAACTCAGCAGCACGATGGGTTTGCCCAGCAGCTTGAAACAGGCTACAAAGCCGGAAGCCTTGTCGGCCACCTGCTCGCGCTCGATGGGCGTTACCAGAAGCAGAATGGAAGCCAGGATGCCAATGATTCCGTAGATGGGGAACAGCACCCTCCAACCCAGGTCGAAGGTAGGCAGCACTGCCGTAGCACCCCACATGGCAATGTAAGGTGCCATGAAGGAGGCGATGGCCTTCACAAACTGGCCGAAAGTCATGGTACTGGCCAACTTGTCGCCCTTGATTACGTTGGTGATGAGCGGGTTTAGAGAAGTCTGCATGAGTGCATTGCCTATGCCCAGCAGCGAGAATGCGGCCAGCATCAGTCCGTAGCTTTCCCCAAAGATGGGAAGGATGAGGGAGATTACCGTCACGGCCAGTGACAGCAGTACAGTGTTCTTTCGGCCTATCCGGTTCATCAGGATGCCCGTGGGTACGGAGAAAATCAGGAACCAGAAGAAGACAAGGGAAGGGAAAATATTGGCGGCAGCATCCGTGAGCTGGAGGTCTGCCTGCACATAGTTGGAGGCGATGCCCACGAGGTCCACGAACCCCATGGCGAAGAAGCAGAGCATCACCGGAACCAGTTGCAGTTTCTTGTTCATACCGTATTATTCTGTGATTTCGTAAATGGTGGCTTTACCACCGGTCACTTTCAATGTGTTGTAAGGTTCGCTGGGGAACACCAGGTTGGTCATAGCCATTCGGCCCTGGGTATCAAAAGCCTCCACGCTGCACTTGTCCAGGAAAATCCGGAGCTGTTTCATCTCTCCGCGGACGGGCGCTGTCGTTACGCAGGGGAAGGCCTCGCTGAAGACTACATAACTTTGCGGGCGGTCCATAGAGAAGGTACGGGCCTCGGGGTCGTACTTCATCACCACTTTTTCGCCCCTGGAATTGGCCAGGGTAATCTCTGCCGGGCCACCCTTCAGCTCCACCACAATCTCGCAGGCCTGGGGCAGTTTCTTCACCGCCTTTCCGCGCAGTTGCAGCAATTCGCGGGAAGGAGTCACTCCACAGTAATACTCTCCCTCATACATATACAGGTCCAGATCGCGTGGAACGCTGTTGGCACTGCGGAACTGCGTAGTAGGTACCTGATTGCCATACTGCCAGTTGGACATCCAGGCCAGGGCTATCTTTCGGCCGTCCGGCGCATTGTCGAAGGTGACGGTAGCATAGTGGTCCTTGCCGTAATCCATCCAGCGGGTATCCTTCTGCGTACAGGTGAATTTGTGGCCGTCGAAATCGCCCACGAAGTATTGGGTCGCACTGCCGCCATACGGACCGCCCGGGTTGATGTTGCAAATGAGCAGCCACTTCTGCTTGTCGGTACCTCTGACCGGGAGCTTCATCAGGTCCGGGCACTCCCACACGCCATCGTGATTGCCAAATCCCTTGCCGAAGGAGCTCTCAAAGGTCCAGTCCGTGAGATCATCGGAGGAATAGATCCACATTTCATCTCCGGCCGCCAGAATCAGGTTCCATTTCTGGATATCGGGGTTCCAGAAAGCTTTAGGGTCGCGAAAATCCGTCCGTGAGCTCACCAGGACCGGATTGTTGGCGTACTTGGTAAAGGTCTCCCCGTCATTGGTAGAAACGGCCATACACTGAACCTGGCTCCTGCCGTTTGAGGTATAGAAAGCCACTACGCGGTTGTTTTTCTTGTCCACCACACAGGAACCGCTGAAGATGGTTCCCAAGGCATCGGGCTCGATGGCGGCCGGCTGCTCTTCCCAGTGAGTGAGATCCGTGGAGGTGCTGTGTCCCCAAGTCATATTCTCCCACGTGGAGCCATAGGGGTTCCACTGGTAGAATACGTGGTAAACACCGTCTTTGTAGAACATACCGTTGGGGTCGTTCATCCAGCCATAGGAAGGCGTATGATGGTACAACGGGCGGTACGTCTCGCGGTTGGCTGTGTCAAAAGAATCGGCCTGAGGCGTTTCCTTCCAGCAGATGAAGTCCTTCATAGAGCCGGTATTACGCCGGTTTCCGTGAAAAGTGATATCCAGCAGCAGACTGGCCTGGTCAAAACGCTGGATATCCAGCGGGACATAATAATCAACCTGGTCCACGGCCAGTCGTACGTTCAGGGACTGGAGTTGCCGGTTATCGGCCATCACCACAATGGTGGCCAGGTCTTCCCGTTCCTGAACGGGCAACAGCAGATACTTGTGATTCACCTGCACCCGCTGATGGGCGTGATTTGTACCCAACTGCTGCTGGCTCTGAGCACGGGTTGGGAGTTCCGTCAGGAGAGCCGCCGCAAGGACCGCTCCCATAGCGAAAAATACATTTTTGAGAAGGTTCTTCATAACTGGAAAAATGCGTACTTTTACAAAAATAGCAAGTTTTTTCAGTATCGGAAAACCTTCACGTCTTCACCGTCTCATCCAATAGGGTTATTCCGGGATTTTCATTAACTTCGCAGTATGAGAATCGAAGAAGGATATATGCCCTTTATGGGGTACAAGACGTATTACCGGGTGGTGGGGGAGCCCTCCAGGGAGCGTAAGCCCCTGCTGCTTTTGCACGGCGGACCGGGCAGTACGCACAATTACTTTGAGGTATTGGATGAGATAGCCCATACGGGCCGACAGGTAATCTCCTACGACCAGCTTGGCTGCGGCAACTCGTATCTGGACGGGCATCCGGAACTGTGGACGCAGGAAACCTGGATGAACGAGCTCATAGCGCTGCGGGAGTACCTTCACCTGGACCAGTTCCATATTCTGGGACAGTCTTGGGGCGGTATGCTCATCATCGCCTACCTTATAGAGAAGAAGCCCGAAGGGGTCTCTTCGGCCATTATCTCCAGCGGACATCCTTCTTCCAGCCTCTGGGCCAGCGAGCAGCACCGGATGATTGGCCTTATGCCCAAGGAGGACCAGGAGGCCATCAAAAGGGCCGAAGAAACCGGCCAATTTGACGACCCCGCCTACCTCCGGGCCAACGACCGCTTTATGGAACTGCACTGCGCCAGCATTGACGAGAACAGTCCCGAGTGCGTGAGAAGGCCCAAGCGCTTTGGCAACGAGGCCTATCTGTATGGCTGGGGCCCCAACGAGTATGTTCCCACGGGAAGTCTGGGAGACTTTGAGTACATAGACCGCCTGGGCGAGATTAAGACCCCTTGCCTGATTTTCAGCGGAACGGAAGATCTTTGCACCCCTGCGGTGGCCCGCGCTATGTATGAAGGCATCCCCGGAAGCCGCTGGGAACTGATGGAAGGCGCCCGTCATATGTGCTTCGTGGACCGCCACGAGGACTATTGCCGCATCCTGAGCTCCTGGCTGGAGCAGCACGACTAGACCATATTTATAATATATATAGGGACGTCCGTACAAACGGTCGTCCCTAATTTATTGTCTATAAATGGGCTACGCAAATTGAGAGTAAGAATACGCAATTTGAGCTAAATCTAATACTTTTTCCGTGATAAATTTGCGTTCAATAACCAATTAACTCTAATTCTTAAACAAAGCCCTATGAAAGCTAAAGTTTTCTTGCTTTTCCTTCTGTCCGGTTTGACGGCTTTGAGCATCAACGCTCAAAACCTCACGGTGAAGGGAAAGGTTTCTGACGGTTCCAATGGCGACCCCGTCCCGTTTGCTACCATCGTTGTCAAGGGTATGTCTACGTGGACCACCACGGACGCAGAAGGTTTGTATGCCATTGAGGCCCCTGCAAACGCTACTCTTTCCGTGGACTGCCTCGGCTATGTTTCAGTCGAAGTAGCCGTCAGCGGCAAGACTTCTCTGGACATCACTCTCAATCCCGACCTTGACCAGCTCTCCGAGTCCGTGGTCATTGGTTACGGTGTTCAGCAGAAGAAACTCCTCACCGGAGCTACCCTTCAGGTAAAAGGTGACGACCTCTCCAAACTTAACACCACTTCTGCCCTTGGTGCCCTGCAGAGCCAGAGCCCCGGTGTCTCCATCACCCAGAACTCCGGTCAGCCCGGCCGTGGTTACAAGGTGAACATCCGTGGTATCGGTACCATCGGTGACTCCGAGCCCCTGTACGTCATTGACGGTGTGGCCGGCGGCGACATCAACGCCCTCAACCCCAACGATATCGAGTCCATCGATATCCTGAAGGATGCTGCTTCGGCCGCCATCTACGGTGCCCGTGCTGCTAACGGCGTTGTGCTGGTTACCACCAAGCAGGGTAAGGAAGGCCGTGTGGTCGTTTCTTACGACGGCTACTTCGGCGGTCAGTACCTGGCCAAGATGCCCGATATGGTAAACGCCCAGGAATACATCCAGCTCTACAACCTGGCCCGCAAGAACAGCGGTCTGGACGAGGTAGACTTCTCCACCAAGCTCCCTGCCAACCTGTACAAGTCTGTTATGAACGGTACCTGGAAGGGAACCAACTGGGTAGAGGAAATGTATAATAAGGGTGCTATGACCCAGAACCACTCCCTGAACGTTGCCGGCGGCTCCGCCGACCACAAGTTCTCGATGGGTCTCTCCTACACCGGTCAGGACGGTATCCTGGGTTACAACAAGATTGAACCTATGAACGCCCAGTATCGCCGTTACACCTTCAGAATCAACTCCGACAACGTTGTCATCAAGCGCAACGGCCTCGAGATCCTCAAGGTGGGTGAAACCCTCAACTTCAGCTACGGCCAGAACAGCGGTATCGCCGAAGGTGACATCTACGACAGCTCCCTGCACGATGCCATCGGTGCCAACCCGCTCCTCCCCGTCTACGACGTGGATGCCAACGGCAATATCGTAGGTTTCTACGACGAGGCCGTCCGTGACCGCGAAGGCTGGACCTTCTTTAACGACGCCAAGCACCCCATCGGTGTTGACTATTACAACCGCGGCCGTAACCGCCAGAAGACCTACTCCCTGCACGCCAGCGTGTATGCCGAGCTCCAGCCCATCAAGAACCTCAAGTTCAAGAGCCAGTTCGGTTATCGTCTGTCCGGTTCCTCCAACCGCAGCTACAAGATGATGTATCATCTGAATACTTCCCAGTACAACGATAACGACGTTGTGTCCCAGAGTATGAAGCTGGGTCACCGTATCACCTGGGAAAACACCGCTTCCTACCACTTTGACATCAACAAGGCCCACGTCTTTGACGTAGTGCTGGGTCAGTCCATCGAAAAGTGGGGTATGGGTGAGAGCATCAGCGCCAGCGCCTGGAACAGCATCTTCCCCAATGACTTCGACCGCGCTTACCTCTCCAACACCAAGCCGGCTCTGCTGAGCCAGATTTCCGCTTCCGGTTCTCCTTCTACCGCCGGTGCCCTGGCTTCCTTCTTCGGCCGTGTCAACTACAGCCTCAAAGACAGATATCTGTTCTCCGCTACGGTCCGTGCCGATGGTTCCTCCAACTTTGCCCGCGGTCACCGCTGGGGTGTCTTCCCCTCCTTCTCCGCCGGCTGGATCATCTCCAGCGAGCCTTGGATGGAAAATGCACAGAATTGGCTGAGCTTCCTGAAACTCCGCGCCAGCTGGGGTCAGAACGGTAACGCCAGCATCTCCAACTTCCAGTACCTGTCCACCATCAAGCTGTCCAGCAGCGCAGGTTACTACTTCGCCAACAAGGCCTCTATGTCCACGGGTGCTATTCCCGGAACCCTGGCCAATCCTGACGTAAGCTGGGAGACCTCCGAGCAGACCAACATCGGCTTCGACGCCCGCTTCTTCAACTCCACCCTGGGTGTTACTTTCGATGCTTACATCAAGAACACCAAGAACTGGCTGGTAGATGCTCCTATCGCTGCCGTGTACGGCTTCAGCGCTCCTTACGTGAATGGTGGTGACGTCCGCAACTCCGGCCTGGAACTCTCCATTGACTATGGTAAGCACACCGGTGAATTCACCTACGGCATCAAGCTCAACGGTGCTTACAACAAGAACAAGGTTACCCGTATTGCCAACTCCGAGGGTATCATCCACGGTGAGGACGACGTCCTGAGCCAGGGTACCTCCGAGATGTACCGCGCACAGGTGGGTTATCCTATCGGTTACTTCTACGGTTACAAGACCGCCGGTGTCTTCCAGAACCAGGCCCAGATTGACAAGACGGCCGCCAAGTACGAAGATGCCAAGCCCGGTGACCTCATTTGGGTAGACGTGAACGGCGACGGTGAAATCACCGACGACGACCGCACCATGATTGGCGATCCTCACCCTGACTTCACCGCCGGTCTCAACTTCTGGATGGCTTGGAAGGGCTTTGACTTCAGCGTCACCGGTTACGGTGCCTTCGGTCAGCAGATTGCCCGTTCCTACCGTTCCTTCTTTGACCGTCCTACCGACAGCTACACCCGCGACCTGTTCAACTGCTGGAGCGGCGAAGGTACTTCCAACCGTCTGCCTCTGTGGACCACTTGCTCTGACCGTAACTGGTCCAACATCTCCGATATCTACATCGAAAACGGTGACTTCTTCAAGATTTCCAATGTGACCCTGGGTTACGACTTCAGCCGTCTCATCAAGGGTTCCTGGATCAGCAAGGCCCGTCTCTATGTTTCCGCCCAGAACCTCCTCACCATCACCAAGTACTCCGGTATGGATCCTGAAATCGGTTACGGTTTCGACGAAGACTGGGTTTCCGGTATTGACCTGGGTTACTATCCCAGCGCACGTACCTTCCTCGTGGGTGTCAACATTCAATTCTAGTGCGTCATGAAAACTTACTTCAAATATTTTTCCGCTCTTGTGCTGGCTTCCCTCGTTTTCGCCGGTTGCGAAAAGTTCCTGGATACCGTCAGTTACACAGAGAGCAACACCAGTAACTACCCCGCATCCCAGCAGGATGCCATGCAGTTGGTGACGGGTATCTACGCCGCCTTGAATCAGGCATCCTATGAGCCCAGCGCCCACTCCTTCATTGCCAACCTGACCATGTCCGACGAGTGCTTCGGCGGTGGCGGACAGGACGACTATGAGATCCAGGCTTACGACCACCTGCTCTATTTCGAGCCCAACGCCCAGCTGGATTTCTGGACTCCTTACTATTCCGGTATCACCCGTGCCAACCTGGCTATCGCCAACCTGGACAAGGTGGAAGACGAGGATATGCGTAACCAGCTCCTTGGTGAAGCCTGGTTCCTCCGTTCCTACTTCCTGTTTGACCTTACCCAGCAGTTTGGAGAGATTCCGCTGGTAGCTACCGTGCCCAACTCCGTCTCCGAGGCTGCCGTTTACCCTACTCCCGGTACCATCCCCGAGATCTACGGTAACATTGCCGCCGGTCTTAAGAAGGCCATCGAGATTATGCCCAGCACGCCCTGGAACCAGTGCATTTCCGGTCTGCGTCACGTTACCAAGTGGGACGCCGAAGCCCTGCTGGCCCGCGTATACCTGTTCTACACCGGCTTCTACAGCGACAAGAACGGTGAGAACATCCAGGCCCTCCCGCTGGTGGACACCGAAACCTTTGAGATCATTGATTCTCAGGTGGGTAAAGACTATGTGGTGTCCAAACTGGAAGACTGCATTGCCAACAGTGGTCACAGCCTCGTAAACGACTACCGCCTTATGTGGCCTTATATGAACACGGCCACCAAGCCCCAGTACGCCTATGCCAAGGGCATCCCCGGCAACTGGATCACGGACGACGTGAACCCCGAGGAAATGTTCAGCATCTGCTACTCCAACGTGGCCGAATCTTCCCGCAACCGCAACAAGTTTGACCAGTATCTGGGCGTGCGCAAGCGTTCCAACTATGGTGTGAACGCCTTCCCGTTCAGCCGTGGTTACGGTATGGCTACCGTCAACCCTTATGTCTGGGAGCAGTGGGAAATTGAAGAGCCCGGCGACATCCGCAAGCAGGCTTCCATCTACGACATCAATCTTGAAATGGCCGATCCTTCCAAGTACTCCTGGGGCAATGACAACCAGATGGAAGAAACCGGTCTGTGGCAGAAGAAGTACCAGGCCTGGGGCTTTATGCAGGGCAGCACCTTCTTCTATGAGTTCTCCTCCGTGGCCGATTACGGCGGAAGCGGCTCCGACCTGGGTCGTGGTCACTCCCCTCAGAATGTTCAGATCATCCGCTTTGCCGATGTTCTCCTGATGCACTCCGAGCTCACCGACGGTAAGGTTATCTACAACGGCAAGAGCGGTATGAACGCCGTCCGCGCCCGCGTAGGTCTGGCCGACAAAGCCTACAGCGTAGACGCCATCCGTATGGAGCGCAAGCACGAGCTTGCCTTCGAAGGCATCCGCTGGAACGATATGCGCCGTTACGGTAAGGCTTACTGCCTGGCCGCCCTCAAGACCCAGCTGAACCAGCCCATCCGCAACGCCGGTGGTGCCTGGATCGTGATGAAGGATCAGGGTGCCGGTTACCAGGCCCGCTACGAAGCCACCTGGGGTTTCCGCCCGTTCCCTGCCTCCGAGGTCAGCCTCTCTGCCGGTGTCCTCAAGCAGAACGCTGGTTGGACCGACTCCTCTGCTCAATACACTAACTGGAAATAACGGTATTTGGGTTAATAGATAGTTTGGTTAGTGGCCGGTTCCTTTCGGGGGACCGGCCTTTTTTTGAAAATAATTGAATAATTGGTAACTTTCGGGTATGAAAAAGATACTGTTCTTCCTCATTCTTATACCTATGGCCCTGCAGGGGCAGGATCTTCATTTCAAGGCCCCCAAGGTGCCGGATTACGTGGTGTTTGCCGGAGATACCGTGCGTATGGACCGGCTGGATTTCCGGGAGCGTATGGACCGGGAGCTGCTCTCCTTCACCAATATGCACACCAACTCTATGCTTATGCTCAAGCGCTCCAAAAGAATCTTCGGCCAGGTGGTGCCCATCCTCAGGGCCCAGGGCATTCCGGAAGACCTCAAGTACCTGATGGCCATAGAGAGTAATCTGGATCCTACCGCCGTGTCGGTAGTGGGCGCTTCCGGCCTGTGGCAGTTTACCAAGGCCACGGCCGCCACCTATCATCTGGAGGTAAATGCAGAAGTAGACGAGCGTTTCCACATAGAGAAAGAGACCAAAGCCGCCTGCGACTTCCTGAAAGACGCCTACCGCAAGTTCGGAGACTGGATGACGGTAGCTGCCAGCTACAACGCCGGCCAGGGCGGCATCACCGCCCGTCTGAGCGAGCAGAAGCAGACTTCGGCCCTGGAGCTCTGGCTCACGGAGGAAACCTCCCGCTATATGTTCCGGCTGCTGGCCTGCAAGCTCTTTTTTGAGAATCCTTCGGCCTTTGGCTTCCAGATCTCCCAGGCCGATATGTATCCTGCGAAGAAGCCCAGGGAGACCGTCACGGTCAAGGAACCCATCCCCAGCCTGGTGGACTTTGCCTTCTCCCACGGTACAACGTATGCTGCCCTCCGCCAGTCTAATCTCTGGCTGAAGGACAGCAAACTCACCAACAAGGCCGGAAAGACCTATAAGATTATTATACCGTAGCTATTTGGGCAGGCCGAAAGCAAAGGACATCTCCTTGAGCTGGGCATCGGTCATACCATCGGGCTCAAAGCCCATATTCCGGGCTGCAATATAGATAAGGGCGCTTTTGTTCAGGACATCCACCTGGTCAAAGGCGCTCATTATATCCACATCCACGGCAAACACGCCGTGCTTCTCCCACATCACCACGTCGTAGTCCTGGTCCAGGGTGCGGATGGTGGCGTCGGCCAGCTCTACGCTGGAGGGCAGCATATACGGAACCATACCCAGTCCGCGGGGGCAGAAGGCCTTGGTCTCCGGAATCATAGACCACAGCATCCTGGTGGCCGCATCTTTCTTCATCCACTTCTTGCTGTGCGTGAGGGCTACCAGCTCAATGGGATGCGTGTGCAGCGAGGCCCGGTAAGGGGAGCCCTTGGCCAGCAGGTAGTCGTGAACGGCCAGGTGCGAAGGCAGCTCCGAGGTGGGAGCCACGGGCTGGTCGGCCACTATCTCGTAGTGGGCGCAGTCGTCCAGGATCCGGATAATGGAGCCGTTGGCCATGGGCTCCCTGGCCAGGTCCCGCATCCGTTTGCCGGTGCCCTTGCAGTAAAACCAGCAGCCTTTCAGCTGGGGCAGGGTCTTGCCAATAGGGCGTGCCTCCGTCATGGCCGGCAGCGCCTTCATCCCGTCGTCTACCCATTCGGTAATATTGACCGTGATGTTGCCTCCGTTTCTTTCGGCCCATCCTTTCATCCAAAGGTATCCGGCTACTTCGGCCACCTTGTCTATCTCTGCCTTTAAAGCAGGTCTATTGTCTAAAATACTCATTATATTAATTGCGGTACAAAGGTACTAATAATAAGGATAACGAGGCCAACGACCAGCACGGCAATGGTCTTCTTGGAGCAGCCTTTCCACTCTTTGAGGAGGATGCCCCAGACGTTGGAGAAGGTCACGTTAAAGGCCATCAGGATGCAGAAGGCCAGGGTAAGCATTCCGCTGCCGGGCTCAAAGAAGCTCTTGCCCAGGGACAGGCCGAAGAACTGGCTGTACCAGAGGGCGCCGGCCAACAGGCAGAAGAGGAGGTTGTTGCCCCACACTTCTTTCTTGGCATAGTCTCCCCAGGTCTTGTTCTTCTGGTTCTGCCAGAAGCAGTAGACGGCATTGGTCACAAAACCGCCCAGGGTTACCAGGAAGGTGGCGGGCAGGGTCTGGAAGAGCTCGTTGGTCTCTGCAAAATGGATTTCCTTGCCAAACTCCAGGCCCACGTTGAAGCAGCCGCTCATAAAGCCGGCCAGCAGGGCTATGGCCAGGCCCTTGGGGAAGTTGAAGTCCTTGACGGCCTGCTTCTTTTCCTCTTCGCTCAGGGAGGCCGATTTCATACCGCCGGCCACGCCTATGATGGCGATGCCCAGCAGGCAAACCACCACGCCCAGGATCACGGAGAAGGTGAGGGACTCCAGGGCATTGAGCTCCGGGAAGAAGATGTTGAGCAGCACGGGGCCCATAATGGTGCCAAGCCCCGCGCAGGTGCCCAGGGCAATGCTCTGGCCCAGGGCGACGCCCAGGTAGCGCATAGACAGGCCGAAGGTAAGGCCGCCCACGCCCCACAGCGCACCGAAGAGGATGGTCATCCAGATGTTGAAGGAACTGGCCTGGGCAAAGAGTTCACCCACGCTGTGCCCGGCGGGCACGGCCAGCAGCAGCCCCAGGAAGGGGAGGATGAGCCAGGCGAAGACGCCCTGCACAATCCAGTAGGATTCCCAGGCCCAGCCTTTGATCTTGTTGATGGGAACATAGCAGGAGCTTTGGCAGAAAGCTCCTATGGCTATGATCAGTAATCCAATGAGGGTATTCATAGTTTAACGCTTGCTGGTTACCTCTTTCTCGTACTTCTCGATTTCCGGGATGAAGGCTTCTCCCACGGGAACGCCGTTCTTGTAGTTGAAGTAGTCAAACACGGCGCCGAAGGGGAGGGTCTTAGCCTCTTCCAACAGGGCCAGACGCTGGAAGCCCTTGCCGGCATCCTCGTATTCGCGGAGCTTCTTCAGGGGCTCCAGGAGGGCGCTCAGCACGCACTTCTGCGTGGCGCGGGTGCCAATGACATAAGCGCCAATACGGTTGATGGCGGCGTCAAAGTAATCCAGACCAATGTGGCTGCGGCTCAGGGCATCGGCCCGCACAATCTCCTTGAACAGGTCCAGGGTCTGGTCGTTCATAATGGTCACGTGGTCGGAGTCCCAGCGGATGGGGCGGGAGACGTGCAGCATAAGTTCGGGGACAAAGAGCAGCAGGGAAGCCACCATATCGGCCACGTTCTCCGTCATCTCATAGTGACCGGTATCCAGGGTGTACATGAGCTTGCGGGTGGCGCAGTAGCCGGCCACAAAGTCATGGGAACCCACGGTATAGCTTTCCAGGCCAATGCCGAAGAGCTTGGCCTCCAGGCAGGTCTTCATGCCGGGGAGGTCCTCCTTCAGGATCTCGTCCAGGGACTCGGCAAAAATCTCGCGGTAGCGCTTGCGCTCCACGGTCTGGTCCTTGGAACCGTCGTGCACCCAGATGTTCATAATGCAAGGGTCGTTCTGGGCCTTGCCCATAGCATCGGCTATGCGGCGGCAGCGCTTGGTGTGCTCAATCCAGAAGTCACGGATGCCCTTGTCGGGATTGGACAGGGAAAGGTCTCCGCTCTTGGGATGGGAGAAGGAGGTGGAGTTGAAATCCAGCTTGAGGTTGTTCTCCTTGGCCCATTCAATCCAGCTCTGGAAGTAGCGGACATCCACCTGGTCGCGGTCTACGAACTTGCCGCCAAAGTCTCCGTAAATCTCGTGGAGGTTGAGGCGGTGGATGCCGGCGATGAGGCTCTTGGCAAACTTGACATCGGCCCTTACCTCATCGATATTCCGTGCGCGGCCGGGATAGTTGCCGGTGGTCTGGATGCCGCCGGAGAGGGCTTGGTTGCGCTCGAAACCCACCACGTCATCGGTCTGCCAGCAGTGCAGGGAGATGGGCGTCTTCTCCAGCGTTTCAATGGCTTTGTCAGTATCTACGCCAACAGCGGCATAACGCTCCTTGGCCAGCTCGTAAGCTTTGAGAATCTGTGCTTCTTTCATTGTATTTCAATTTTAATTGTTTGACGGATGGTAGGTTTTGACGGCAAAAGCCCGGGCAATCATTTGACGCATCTCCCAGCGGTCCTTCACCAGACCGGCGGCCTTGGCCTGTATCATCACGTTGCCAATGGCAGTGGCTTCGGTGGGGCCGGCCACTACGGGAAGGCCTATGGCATTGGCCGTCCACTGGTTCAGCAGCTCGTTGGCCGAGCCGCCGCCAATGATGTGCAGCTTTTCAATCTTGTAGGGAGCAAAGCTCTGCAGGCTCCCCAGCACCTGGGCGTATTTTTCGGCCAGGGAATGGTAGATGCAGGAAACGATCTGTGCATCGGACAGATTCTTCACTTCGTTCAGAATGACACCCCTGTCATCCTGAGCGGAGCGAAGGATCTCTTCCACCATATTGGCGGGGTTGGCAAAGCGGGAATCGTCGGGATCGATTCGGCCCTGGAAGCCGGCTTCGGCCTGGGCCATTTCCACGAGCTCCGCGTAGGAGTAGTCTTTTCCTTGGGCCTTCCAAATCTTTCTGCTCTGCTCCAGCAGCCACATACCGGTGATGTTCTTGAGGAAGCGGGTCGAACCCTCGATGCCGCCTTCGTTGGTAAAGTTGAGGCGGGCCGATTCTTCGTTGATGATGGGGGAGGGGGCTTCGATGCCCATCAGGCTCCAGGTGCCGCTGGAGAGGTAGGCGAAGTGCTCGTCAGTGGCCGGGACGGCGGCAATGGCCGAAGCCGTATCGTGTCCGGCTACCGCAATGACCGGAATGCCCTTGAACTCGCCAATCTTTACGCCGGGCTGGACAATGGGCAGGAGCACATCGGCCCGGATTCCCAGTTTTTTCAGCAGCTCCTTGTTGAACTGCCGGGTATTCTGGTCCATCATACCGGAAGTGGAGGCAATGGTGTATTCGCACACCTTCTTGCCGGTGAGCATATAGGAGAGAAGGTCCGGTACAAAGAGAATCTCCTTGGCGTGGCGCAGAGGCGCAAAGTCTTCCTGCGTCTGGGCATAGAGCTGGAAGATGGAGTTGAAATTCATAATCTGGATGCCCGTAGCGGCATACAGCTTCTCCCGGGGTACGGTCTGGTAAACCTTCTCCGGAATGCCTTCCGTGTAGGGATCGCGGTACGCACGCGGGTTGCCCAGCAGGGATCCGTCGTCCGCCACAAAGCCAAAGTCCACGCCCCAGGTATCTATGCCTATGGAGTCAATCCGGACGCCCTCCTGCTCCAGCTGGGAGAGGCACTTTCTGAAATGCTCGTAGATGGCTACTATATCCCAGTAATACTTGCCCTGCAGCTCAATGATGCCGCTGGGAAAACGGTAGACTTCCTTCATTTCAAAGGAGCCGCCCTCAAAGGTGGCCAGAACAGCGCGGCCCGATGTGGCGCCGCAGTCAAAGGCCAGGAATGTATGCGTAGGGTTCATAGATTACAGGGTAAGGTTATTCTTTCGGGATGTGAGGTCTAACGGCTGGGCATAGAGGGAACCTGCCAGAAGCACAAATGCAGCAGACAGTATCAGTTTTAGTGTTTTCATATACTACAAAGATACGAAATACAATCTAAAAACCCCAATAAAGTATTGCGCTGGCATTCAAGTCTGTGTGAGCCAGTGAGTTAATGCAACGGACGGGTACCGTCTGGGTATCCGTCCGTTGAGATAAGGCGTTATTAATGAGCAGTTTGACTGCCAGGCGCTACTGTACGTAAATCAGTTTTTTTGTCTCGGGATCTCTGCGGAACTGCTTGAAGTAGTCCCACATAATGCGGGCGGTGGGCTGGAAGTTCCAGTGACCGTAATTGACCACGGCCACAACCTTGATGAGGGGAACGTTCCCCTTGTACAGCTGGCCGGTCTCAATCACAATGCCGTCTCCCTTGTTGGTGACGATGGTCTCACGGTCCTGCATCTTCTGGGCAAACACGGGATCCACGGAGAAATCCAACTCATCCACTACCTCCATCCCGTTCATCTGCTCGTAGGTGTTCCAGGCGTTGAGGTAGTTGTTGTTTTTCCAGTTGTCGGGCTTGATATACGGGACCACATTGTCCTTGGTGCCCAGCACGGAGCAGTAGGGCACCTCCACGGCGCCGCGCTTCTGGGTGGCTTCGTCCCAGAGGATGTCCTTGGTGGTGTAGCCCTTGAAGGGGCCGCCGAAGATGCCGCCCGAGTGACCGCCCACGGCGGCAAACACGTGCGATTTCTTGATGCCCAGGGCGGTGGCGGTGATGGAACCGGCACTCAGGCCCTCTGCGTACACGCGGGAAGGATCCAGCTGCGGATACTTGCCAAAGAGCTGGTACAGAACGGATTCAATGCCGTCGTGGCCCATAGCCTGGTAGTTGGGACTGCCTTGCCATTCCATTTCCACCACAAAGAAGCGGTCTTCGGCCGCTACCTGGATAAAGCCGGAGGTTTCGGCCTGGGTGCGGGGGTCGTTGGTGTTACCGTGCAGGAGCACCATCACGGGAACGCTCTTTTCCGGAGCGCCTTCCAGGAGTTCCTCGGGCCAGTATTCGTACCAAAGCTGCTTGGTGTCCTTGCCGGTGGGCAGCTCCACGATGATGCGCTTGATGCCCAGCGATTCGCAGTCCAGATACGGCTCCAGCTCATAGGAACCGTACTCTCCCAGCTTGGCACCCTCATAGTGCGTGTGGTTGTAATTATTATAGCGGTAACAGCGGCCCAGTACCTGCTTCCAGGCATCGGCAAAGATTTCTTTCAAAGGGGCCGAAGCAGGATTGACCACCACCTTCATCAGGGGTTCATCGGCGTGAACGGCTGCCAGATAGGGCTTGGCCGCTTTGGCAGCACCCTTGCCGGCCACATAGGCGGGAACGCCGGCGGGATCCACGCTCTTGCCGGGCTTGCCGCCAATGGTGAGGATGCCGGAAACCTGGCCGGCCGCCTTGGGAGCCAGCACCTGGTTCACAAAGGTGGCACCGTTGCCAATGCCCACAATCTTGAGGTTGCCGGGGCCGCGGAAGCGGTTGAACAGTTTGGCAAAGGCTTCAAAATCGGCCTCTTGTGCATACTTCTCTCCGGTGGGATTGATCACCAGGGCCGTGCCGTAGTTGTCGTCCAGGAGTTGCTGGATTTCCAGCGAGGCCACCAGCGCTTCTGCAGCGGCTTTGTCCAATTTGGTGTCCGGATAAATGAAGAACGTTGGCGTGAAATTGTAGGAGCGGCCTTCTGCGCGGGTGGGACCGCCATAGGCAATGGAGAAGGAGGCCCGCTGGGTAAATACCACATTCTCGGGCTCGGGCATACCGGGCTGTGCCAGGGCCGAAAAGCCCAGCAGCAGGCAGGCAATAAAGGGGATGATCTTTTTCATTTCAGTGCGTTTGTGTCTGTCCAAAGGTACAAAAATATATTTGAGAAATGTACGCGTTTTTACAAAGAATTGTTGGCTTTTGACGCAAGGCCCAAAAGACTCAACTAATTTTGTGTCAGAAATCAACCGGATGGCTGATGCATTATTAAGAAATTTTGTTATTTTTGCAACAAGTGTATTTATAGTCCCAAGAAGTTTAAGTCTGAAGCCCTATGAAACAGAAGAAAAGCCTCATCATCATTGTGGTCTCGGTTATTGCCGTTTGCATTCTCGGAGTTATTGCCTCTCAGGTATTTGATTGGCCCGTCAATCTGGACCAAACCAGCGGTAATGTAGCCAAGTCCTCCCGCTTCTCCCGCAAGACCGCCCAGGAAGCTACCAGCAATATGCAGGAGCTCCTCCTGAACGACGAAGACTACAAGAACGGCCTGGTTGCCGCTTATCTGGTTATGAAGACGCGCGCGCAGCAGTTTGGTGCTCTGGTAGATATGTCGGAAGAAGTAGCCGGCAATATCCCCGAGTTCAAGTCCGTGCTTAAAGATATGAAGGCTGCCCGTCCCATGGTAGAGAATGTATGCACTTCTATGGACAAGGCCGGTGCAGATCTGAACGCCGCCCTGGGTGGTGAAACTCCCAAGGATCTGGCTCAGAATACCACCAACGCTGCTCTGGCATACACCACGCTCCAGAAGCAGAACAGCCTGGCCACCCGTTTCATTGATACGGCCGATGCTTATCTGGCCAAGACCGACGCAGACAACCGCCTCAAATTTGTCCGCGACCAGTGGGTAGAATACCAGCAGCTTACCGCCATTCTGGAGAATGATGCCAAGGCAATTGAAGAGCTGGAAAAGAAGGGTCGTACCCTTACTGCAGACGAGAGTCTCTCCACGGTGAAGTCCTTCAACATGAGCCAGCAGATTACCGTTATCTCCAACTCTTCCATGGGTGAGGTCTTCGGTGTAGAGAGTGGAACCCTCGCCGCTGCAGGCAGTGTTGACTATATTAACACCATTGCCAACCAGGCCATTACCGGTGACCTCGTGGCCAATCAGACCACTGGTAATTTCATTGCCAACCAGGCCGCTACCGGTGAAATGGTTGCCAATCAGGCTGCTACCGGTGACCTCGTCGCCAACCAGGCCGCCGCTGGCAATATGGTCGCCAACCAGGCTGCCGCTGGCAATATGGTCGCCAACCAGGCTGCCGCTGGCAATGTGGTCGCCAACCAGGCTGCCGCTGGCAATATAGTCGCCAACCAGGCCGCCGCTGGTAACATGGTCGCCAACCAGGCCGCCGCTGGTAACATCATTGGTAACCAGACTGCCACCGGAATCATTTTCGGTATGAATGCCGTTGGCGGCAATTCCAATCTGATGGGCGCTTCCGCAGGTGCCACTTCGTTCCTGAATCAGGCTGCCGGTCAGACCGCCATCATCTCCAACTCGGTCTCCAATTTCATCAGTAATATGGCTACCGGAAACGTGGTTGTTTCCAATTCCGTAACTACTGACATTCAACAATAACAAGGGACTTTTGCTATGACAAAGGTTCTTGGAAAACGAATAAGTATACTGTTCTGGGTCCTGGTTCTGCCGCTTGCCGTAAAAGCGCAGAACCAGACCTATTTTCAGTACAAGACCGATGATGCCCGGCTGGTTTTCTTTGACAAGAACCTGTCCCGCTACATTCCCCACATGGTCCGTATGTACCAGAATGGCAAGGCCCTCCACGGCCAAATCTGGACTACGGACTCTCTTTATGTTCCCGAGGCGCCCCTCCTGCTTCTGACCGACTGGGAGGACGACGGTAACGGCGGCGCAACGCCCCTGCCGCGTTCCCTCATCCAGATTGGTATGGCTCCTCTCAATATGTCTTATTACGTAAATCCGTCTGCGGAGCGTTACCGTCAGCTTTTCTGTCACGAGTACACGCACATTGTGATGACGGACAAGTATAACCGGAAGGATCTGGGCTGGCGAAAGTTCTTTGGGACAAAAGTAGGAACAGACAGTTCGCAGCCCATTTCGGCCCTTTGGAGCTATTTGAGTGTGCCCCGTTGGTATGCCCCCCGCTGGTACCACGAGGGCATTGCCTGTTTTATGGAGACGTGGCTGGGCGGCGGCGTGGGCCGTGCCCTGGGCGGCTACGACGAGATGTATTTCCGCAGCATCATAGCCGGTAACGAGCCCCTCTTCTCCGTTGTGGGCCTGGAGACGGAAGGCTCCACTATGGACTTCCAGGTGGGTGCCAACGCTTACCTTTACGGAACCCGCTTTGTGAACTATATGGTGGCCCAGTACGGCTACGAAAACCTCATCCGTTTCTACAACCGTACGGCAGACAGCAAGACCTTCTTTGGCAACCAGTTCAAGAACATTTACGGACGTCCGCTCCGCAAAGTGTGGAACGAGTGGAAGGAGGAAGAAAGAAAGCACCAGGAAGAAAACCTGGCTGTAATCCGTCAGTTTCCCCTCACGGAAACCACTCCTCTCACCAAAGATCCGCTGGGTTCGGTTTCTCCCCTTGTGTATGACCCTGCCACCGGCAAGGCATACGCCGCTATGAACGCTCCGGGAGACTTTGCCCACATTACGGAAATTGACCTCAAAACCGGAAAGCAGCGATCGGTAGCCCCTCTTCACGGCATCCAGCTCTACAATCCGGCCTATGTGGCCCTGGACCGCAACAACCAGCGCCTGTTCTTTACCTTCAACAACTCCAAGATGCGCGGTCTGGAAGTGTATGACCTCCAGAAAAAGAAGGTGGTGAAGAAGCGTGCGTTCCAGCGTGTCAACAACATTGTATACGATAACTCCAGCGACCGCCTGTACGGTCTGTTCTCCAACGGAGGAACCCAGTCCATCATCCGCTACGACAGCAACCTCGAGAATCCGGAAGTCATTTATGCCTTCCCGTTTGGCGTGAGCGTGTTCGATATGGACGTGAGCCACGACGGCAAGTGGATCTCTATGACCCGGCAGGGGGACAACGGAGAACATACGCTGCTGCTGTTCAACACCGAAGAACTGGCCAATGCCAAGTTCGAGGCTCGCGAACTGGTAACCTGGGAAGACAGCAACCTGGGCCAGTTCCGCTTCTCCCTGGACGATGAGTATCTCATTGGCAGCTCCTATTACACCGGCGTTTCCAACCTCTGGCAGATCAACCGCCAGACGGGGGAGATGGAACTTCTCTCCAATACGGATATCGGCCTTTTTGCTCCGCTGGAAATTGCTCCCGGAGAGCTGCTGGCCCTGGAATTTGAGAGAGACGGTCTCCGCCCCGTTACCCTTAAGCGCCAGGTGGTGGAGGATGCCAACGCCATTGAGCTCTTTGGCCAGAAAGCCTATGAGAACAACGTTGAGGCGTTGGAATCGGTGGGCCTTCTCAAGCAGCCCCTCAAGAAGATTGAGTTTGGAGATGTTTACAACAACATTACTCCTTACAACGTTATCAAGGAAATGCGTTTTGCCGGCGCCTATCCCATTGTCACCGGCTTTACGGACAAGCAGGCCTGGAACCGCGTGACGCCGGTGCTGGGTTACCGCATCCTGTTCAGCGATCCTGTGGGTCTGAGCACCATCAAGATGGCCGTGGGTATTTCTCCCTGGAGCAGCAACGATTTCAAGAACAAGTTCCACCTGGACTTTGAGTGGAAGTATTATTTCTGGAAGCTCAAGGCCGCCTGGAACCATACCGATTTCTACGACCTGGCCGGTCCTATGCGAGCCAGCCGTAAGGGTTATATGGTAAGCCTGTCCTACGATTACACCAATAACCTGATAGCCCCGTATACCAAGTCCTGGGGCGCCTCCATTGGTGCCTACGGAGATATGGACGCCCTTCCCCTGTACCAGGAAATTGAAGTGGACAAGGGTATCCGTTCTATGCAGACCGCATCGGCCTATGCCAAGATTGCCCGCTCGCGCAGTACGCTGGGTGCCGTGATGCGTGAGCAGGGATACGAGTTTGGTATCTCCGGTTACACTTACCTGGCCGGCGGACACTTCTTCCCGTCCATTGATGCCACGGCCGACGTAGGCTTCCTGCTGCCCATTGACCGCAATACCCATTTCTGGCTCCGTACGGCGGGTGGTCATTCCTTTGGAGATCCGGCTTCGGCCTTTGGTAACTCCTACTTTGGCGGCTTCCGAAACAACCGCCTGGATTACCGCAACTCCTACCAGTACCGTACGGCTTCAGCTATGCCGGGTGCCAGCATCGATGCCATCAAGGCGCACTCCTATGCAAAGGCCACCGCAGAACTCAATTTCAGGCCCATCCGTCTCAACGACTTTGGAGCCCTCTTCCTGTATCCCACCTGGATCCAGTGCTCCCTGTTTGGAACGGGTCTGAGCGCCTGGAATCCCGGAGAACATCACCGGATGTATTATAACGCCGGTATTCAGGTTACCACCGAGATTGTGTTCTTCAATTACCTCAAGACCACACTCTCCCTGGGTTACGGACACCTCTTTGCCCCCGAAGGCTTCCCCGGTGGCCGTCACGGAAACGAATTTATGATTTCTCTAAAACTTCTGTAATGTCGTTTGTAGCTGCCCTCCTCCCGGTCCTCGTCTACATTTTTGTAGTTTTTGAGTTGGACTCTTTCTCGTTCCTAAGCGTGAAAAAGCTTCTGTTGCTGGTGGGGAGCGGTATGCTGGCGGCACTGATTTGTTTTGGCCTGTTCTGGGTACTGGATGCCTATGTGCCGGAAAAAGTTTCGGATTTCCTGTATCCGGTGCTGGAGGAACTGGTAAAGCTGTTCCCGCTTGCCATCCTGGCCCGTAAGAAGCGCATCGTGTTCTTCATTGACAGTGTGGTCTGCGGTGCTGCGGTGGGTGGCGGTTTTGCCATTCTGGAGAATATCTTCTATCTGGTTCTGGGAGAACCGCTGGCCCTGGGAACGGTGCTGTTCCGCAGCCTGGAGGTGTCCCTCATCCATATGGGCTGCACCGCCCTGATGGCCGCCGCCTTTATGTTTGTGGTGCGTCTGGAGGAACGTTTCAAATCCAAGCTGTCGGTAAAGAAGGCCGATGTTGTGATGGCCGTGACGCTGCTGGTGGCCCCTCCGGTGATCCACGCCCTGCACAATTCGCTCCACTTTAACCCGGTAATCCAGTTTGCCGTGGTCTTTGCCGTGATGGCCGGCCTCCTCATCTGGACCTACCAGTACGACGGCGATATGATTCACCGCTGGCTGGACCGTGGCCTGGACAAGCAGGTGAGCCTGCTGCAGTCCATCAAGGAGGGTCATCTGGGAGACACCAAGACGGGCGAGTACCTGATGTCCGTCAAGGAAACCTTCCCGCCCGAAGTTTTCTTTGACATTATCTGTTACGTACAGCTAAACATAGAACTTTCCGTGGCGGCCAAGAGCCGGTTTATGATGCGCGAGGCGGGTTTGGATCTTCCCCTGGAACCGGAGCAGAAAGAGACCTATCTGGCCCAGTACAAGGAGTTTATGATTTTGGAAAAACAGCTGGATAACGTGGCCCGTATGACCATTGCTCCGGTTGTAAAATTCTATCCTGCCGACCGCAAAGCCCTTCAGGATCTTCTGGCCGAATGCAAAGCTTCATAATTGCGAAGATTTGATTATCTTTGCTATATGGATACTACCAAACAAATGCTGAGCAAGGAGGACATGCAGCGGATGCTGGGCCTCAAAGGAGGCTTCGGAAAAGCCGTTGCCGGTCTCGTAATCAAAGTGTTGGAGATTGATAAGGTAAACTCCACCCAGGCCAAGTACGCCCACATTATGGGCCCGGACTTTGCCCACGCCATCCTGGAAGACCAAGGCGTCACCTACGATATCCCGGAAGGACAACTGGACCATATTCCCGCTGAAGGCGGTTTTATCACCGTGTCCAACCACCATTTTGGCAGCATTGACGGCCTTATCCTCAGTGATACGGTGTCTCGCAGAAGAAAGGATTACAAGATCCTCACTACCTTTATGCTGTCTCTCATTCCCAACCTCACGGAAAGTTTCCTGCCCGTGAACAACCTGGGAGGCAAGAACGACGCCCGCAGCATCAACAGCATCCGTCTGGCTCTGGAGCATATGCAGAGCGGCGGCGGCCTGGGCCTGTTCCCGGCCGGCGAGGTAGGAACCTGGCAGAAGGAAGGAAAGAAAACGGCCGTAGCCAAGGGCCGGGTCATTGAAGACAAACCCTGGGCCCCCAATATCATCCGCCTCATCAAGAAGTCCGGCCTGCCGGTCATTCCCATCTATTTTGACGGAACCAATTCCAAGAACTTCCATATACTGGGCTGCATCCATCCCCGTCTGAGAACCGCCCGGCTCATCCACGAACTCTTCAACAAGAGGGGAACGCACATCAAGGTACGCATTGGCCGCCCCATCTCCCCTGAGGAAATAGCCAAATTTGAGGATACGGAAGCCTTCGGCCGGTATCTCCGCAATGTTACCTATGCCCTGGAAGCCAGCTGCATAGAGACGCCCAAGAGGGCCGATGTGATGCACCAGGAGCCCGTGATGGGTCCCGTAGATCCGGAGCTGGTGAAAAAGGAACTGGCGGCCATTGAGAAAGACAAGCTGTTTGAGGTAGGGGATTACCGCTGCTACCTGGCTTCTCCCCAGGAGATTCCCAACACCCTGCTGGAGATTGCCCGCCAAAGGGAACTGACCTTCCGCACCGTGGGAGAAGGAAGCGGAACGGAAAAGGATACGGATATCTACGACACGTATTACAGACACCTGATCCTCTGGAACATCCCGGATGGAAGGATAGCAGGTGCCTACCGCATAGGCGTGGGCCCGGAAGTGCTGGCCCGCCCGGAAGGAGCCAAGGGCTTCTATACCGCCTCTCTGCTGGAATTCCGCGAGGGCCTCAATGCCTATCTTCCCAAGACTATGGAGCTGGGAAGAAGCTTCATAGTAAACGACTACCGCAAGGAAGTCCTGCCTCTCAAGCTCCTGCTGTCCGGTATCTTAACGGCCGGCGCCCATCTGCCCGGTATGGAGTACACCATGGGGCCCGTGAGCGTATCCTCAGACGTTCCCACCTTCTACAAGAGCCTTATCTACCACTATTTCCTGAAGAACTACTCTCTGGAAAACGCCTCGGATATAGTAAGGCCCATCACTCCTTTCACGCCGGATTTCCTGCGCGTGAATCCGGATCATCTGTTGGCCGGCTGCAAGAACGTGGACGAGTTTGACCGCCTCCTGTCCTACATCTCCAACGGAGCGGTGCGCCTGCCGGTGCTCTTCAGAAAGTACGCCAGCCTGGGCGCCAAATACCTGGCCTTCAACATTGATACGGAATTCAACACCCTGGATGCCTTTATTATCCAGTGGCTGGGAGATATGCCGGAGAACTCCTTCAACTCGTTTGCCAGGTTCCTCACCCCGGAGCAACTGGAAGAGCTCAACGCCCGCCTTAAACGCTAAACCTCAGCTTATGAAAATACCCTCCTTCATAGCCTGCGTGGCCCTGTGCCTGGCAAGCTGGGCCTGTTGTTCCGAGCAGCCGCTGCAGCTGCACTACAACCGGCCCGCCACCTACTTTGAAGAGGCCCTGCCCCTGGGCAACGGCCGCCTGGGTGCTATGGTCTATGGAGACCCCTGCCAGTTCCAGCTCTCGCTCAACGACATCACCTTCTGGACGGGAGAGCCGGACCGCGGTCTGGAAGAACCGGCAGCCCCCTGGGTAGAGAAGGTAAGGGAAGCGTTGGAGGCCGAGGATTATGCCCGGGCCGATGCCCTCCAGACCCGCCTGCAGGGCCATTTCAGCGAAAGTTACCAGCCGCTGGGAAAGCTGCTGCTGCAGTTCCCGGAGGCCCGGATTTCCCAGTACAGCCGATCTTTGAACCTGGCAGATGCCATCGCTAAGGTAAGCTGCCTCCGGGACGGAAAGGCCTTTGAAGCGGAGTGTTTTGTTTCGGCCCCGGATTCGGCCATAGTGATTAGGCTGGTCTCCGAGGAACCGCTGGAGGTGAGCCTGGAACTCTCTTCCCAGCAGCCCCACCGGACGGAGGCTTCCGGGAATACCCTTGTGAGCGACGGTTACGCCGCCTATCACGCCTATCCCGGCTATTACACGCCGGAAGGGGAGCGCTTTTCCTACGACCCCGAGCGCGGCATTCATTACTGCACCGTGGTGCAGTGCAACCAGGCGCAGGCCCAGGGGGAGATCCTCCGGATTTCCGGTGTCAAAGAGGCGGTGATTGTGGTGGCCAACCAGACCAGTTTCAACGGCTTTGACAAAGACCCCGTGAAGGAGGGGAGGGAGTACAAAGCTTCGGCCCTGGCGCAGGCCTCGGCAGCGACTGCCAAACCCTGGAAAACCTTGCTCAAGCGTCACAAGGCCGATTATCAGGCCCTCTTTGGCCGCGTCTCACTGGACCTGGGCCGTACGGATGCTTCCGTGAGCGCCCTGCCCACCGATGAACAGCTGCTGCGCTACGCAGACGGCGAGGCCAACCCCGAGCTGGAAGCCCTTTACTTCCAGTATGGCCGTTACCTTCTCATTTCCAGTTCCCGCACCCCGGGCGTGCCCGCTAACCTTCAAGGCCTCTGGAACGAGAGCATGGATCCTCCGTGGAGCAGCAATTACACCACCAACATCAACCTGGAAGAGAACTACTGGCCGGCCGAAGCCGCCGCCCTCCCGGAGATGCATCAAGTCCTGCTGGGCTTTGT
>JAEEQI010000140.1 GCA_016285215.1 Bacteroidales bacterium
GCACGGGCCAGTTCGGCGTCACGCTCACTCTGGTAGGCTTCTTCCAGAGCCTTGGCGGCCTGCACCTTTTCTGCGGCCACGGCAATGCGGTCGGCCTCAGCGGTCTTCTGACGGCGGAGAGCGTCGGAGTTGGCAATCTCAATCTTGGCGGTGTTTTCACCCTTCACGGCGTCTGCGTCTGCAGCGGCCACGTTGATACGGGTGTCCTTGTCGGCGTTGGCCTTACCGGTTTCACCGAAACGGTTCTGCTCGGCCACGCTCTTCTTTGCGTCGTTGATGGCCTTGGCGGCGGCTTCCTTACCCAGGGCGTCGATGTAGCCGGACTCATCGCGGATATCGGTTACGTTCACGTTGATGAGCTTGAGGCCAATCTTGCGGAGTTCGGCCTCCACGTTCTGACTCACGGCGGCGAGGAATTTATCGCGGTCGGCGTTGATTTCCTCAATGTCCATAGTGGCAATCACCAGACGGAGCTGACCAAAGAGGATATCGGTAGCGATGTTCTGGATGCTGTCAATGGAGAGGCCCAGCAGACGCTCGGCGGCATTGGTCATTACCTCGGGCTCGGTGGAGATACCCACGGTAAAGCGGCAGGGAACGTCTACGCGGATGTTCTGCTTGGACAGGGCGTTGGTGAGGTTGCATTCGATGGAGATGGGCTTGAGGTCCAGGAAGGCATAGTCCTGGAAGACGGGCCAGATAAAGGCGGCGCCGCCGTGGATACAACGGGCCGAAGAAATGGAGCCGGCACCGTTGCGGCCGGTTTTACCGTAGATGACAAGGATCTTGTCGGAGGGGCAGCGACGATAGCGCTTGAGGATGGCCGAAAGGGTTACGAACACCACGGCCACGATGATGAGGATCAGATACAGTTGAGTCATAATTATACGGTATATGTATTACTTTCTTCTACTAATAAGGTATTGGCGTCAATGGCGTCTACCACGCGGATGGAGGAACCGGTCTTGAGCGGGGTGCCGCTCTCCGTTACGGCGTCGTACTCACGGACGGCACCGTTGATGGTGATTTGCACCTTGCCGGAACCGGAACGGCATTCAGGAATGGTGAGGTAAACCTTTCCCTCGCAGCCGGCGGCCGAACGCTGCAGGTTGATGTTGCCGCTCTGCTGCATACCGGACAGCCACTTGAACAGGTACATCACGGCTGCCACCAGACCCATACCGATGAGCACGGAAAGGATGATTCTGAGCGGCACCGAGGGGACGCTTTCCTGCAGGAGGATGGCGCTCCAGCCAAAGCCCAGGATGAAGTTCACAAAGTTACGGAAGGTGTACAGATTGGACCCGCCGTCAATGTTGGAGAGATCTGCTCCGTCCATAGAGGTATCTACATCTACGTCGAAGTTCGAGTCTGCATCGGCCCCTATAAAAGTAAGGACACTTTGGATGATGAACACGAGCGAAGCCGTAAGGGTGACGCCCCAGAGGATTTTCATAACAAGGCTGAGTTCAGCCCACCAGATAGCGATCATAGCGTTTCAGTGTTTGTTTGATGCAAATATAGTAAATATTTATTGAATTACAATAAAAATTTTAGAAATTTTGATGCGCTGGCACTTTTTTCACTGGTTTTCAGGCACATCCTACAATGAACGGGTAGCTTTCCGCCACCCGTTCATCTTGTTAAAGCACAGTGTGTTAGTGAGTTAGGTGCCAGCGCTAGAGGAGTTTCTTTACGGCTTCGATTACCTGGGCCTGGGCTTCGGGCTTGAAACCGTGGCCTTCACCGGGCAGAATGGTGAGCGTGCAGTTCTTATAGGCTTCCTGGGCCCGCTGGGCATAGGAGATATTCACCACCTGGTCCTGGTCTCCGTGGAAGATGGCCACAGGGCCTTCATATTTGGCAATGGTACCGTAGACATCCAGGTCGTACAACCCTTCCAGATAGGGATGCCCCAGTTTCATTCCCCAGAAGTCCACTTCTTCGGGCATATCGGCCACGGACGGATACATCTTTACCCAGTCGTCCTTGATGCAGTACGCCGGGTAAATGAGAAGCAGGCGCTCCACGCGGTCCGGTCTTTCGGCCGCCACCAGACTGGACACCATACCGCCCTGGCTTTCTCCCATCAGGGTGATATGCTTGGGGTCAATATAGTCCTTCTCACAGAGTTGGTCCATTACGGCTTTGAGGTCCTGGGCCTCTGTAAAGATGGACATCTCGGAAGTCTTTCCTTCCGAACGGCTGAAGTTGGAGCCGCCGCAGAAGTCATAGCAATAAACGGCATAACCCAGCGGGGCCAGGGCCTCCGCATAGGCCGTACCAAACAGGTGGGTGCCGCCAAAGCCGTGGGAAATGATTACAAGCGGAGCCTTTTTGAGGCCGTCGGGCCTGTAAAGGATTCCGTACACTTCATTGTCTCCACTCTGGAGTTTGAGCTCTTCCGTGCTAAAAGTATACGGCCGGGAGGCGCACGATGCCACCGTGAGGGCAATCAACACCAAAAGGAATGCGATTCTTTTCATTCTGTTCAAGTTTACAACTTTACAAAAGTAGTAAATATTGGGGAGAGGTGGACATTTTCCCTGTCATTCTCCCGTTCTTTTGTGATGGTAAACGGCGCAATCGTAAAAATCAGCAAAAATTTCAATTACTTTTTTTACGATTGTGGGTTTTGAGAACAATTCTGTATAGCTTTATCCCGGGCAATTAGTGGCCTGGAATCAGTATGAATAGAAAGTTTACATCCGGTTCTGTCAACCATTGTTATCAGAAAACCCTTAATGGAGAAGTGATATTTTACTGCGTAAGTGACTATTTGGTTTGCTTTACCCAGATCAGCGTTGCAACCAGGCGCCATCCGGTGAAAGTACTGTCTCAAGTCTTAATGCCGGATCATTTGCACGCCAGCGTGGTTGCAGAGAGAGAAAGGGATCTGGCCGACTTTGTTCAAGACTACACCAGCCACTTCGCCAGAGCTCACAATGTAACTTGTCATTGGGATGCCCCTCTGTTCAAACCGTTTGGAAGTGCACCCAAAATACATAGTAAAGATGTCCGTTCTCATTTGGTTTATTTGGGTAACAACGGACCCGAACGGCATCTGTCCGTCACGGCCGAAGAATACCGATGGTCATTTCTGGCCTATGCCCATAGCTCGCATCCCTTTTCTGAAAAGCTACGATTGGATTATGCTTCCAGGTCTATGAGGAGAGCCGTCCAGGAGGTGAAGGCCTGCCGAAAAGAGAACCTCCCCTTATCGTATGCCACTCTGCAGCGGATAACGCAACCCTTGGACAATATTGAAAAACAACAACTTGCGGATTATATCATAACCGCTTATCAATACATAGATTATCCGTTAGCGATAGCTTACTTTGGCGACTGGGAAGGGATGCTGTCTGCTATGCACCATTCCAAAGGTTCTGAGTTTGAACTCAAGGAGGAGTTTGTGGACTGGCCGATGTTCACGACTTCTTGGCGTGGCCGGCGGAGGATAGAAATGCGGCTTTATCCATTCTAAAAACCCAAACGGATGCCAGTACCAAGCAAGTTGCGAAGTTTCTTCGTTTAGACCCCTGGCACGCAAGCCGTTAATATACAATCATTTAAAGCAATGGACGGGTGGCTTTGAGCTACCCGTCCGTGTTGTTAAAGCACAGTGTGTTAGCTAGTTAAGCGCCAGCGTGGCATCGTGCGGGAATTTTTTGTATCTTTGTAAATCAAGACTGATTGTTATGAATACACACGTGGTAATTATGGCCGGTGGTATTGGAAGCAGGCTGTGGCCGCTTTCCACTCCGGATGTTCCCAAACAGTTTATCGATGTGCTGGGCGTGGGCCGCAGCCTCATCCAGCTCACCGTAGACCGCTTTGCCCCCGTCTGCGCCCCGGACCACTTCTGGGTGGTCACAGGGGAGAAGTACGTGGACCTGGTGAAGGAGCAGCTGCCCGCCATTCCGGAAGACCAGATTCTGGCCGAACCTGAGGGCCGAAACACCGCCCCCTGCATTGCCTATGCCTCGTGGAAGATCAGCAAGAAGGATCCCGATGCCAATATTGTGGTTACGCCGGCCGATGCCCTGGTTCTCAAGACCGCGGAGTTTGCAGACACCATAGCCAAGGCCCTGGCCTTTACCGCCGAGCGAGATGCCATTGTGACCGTGGGCATTACGCCTTCCCGTCCGGAGACCGGTTACGGCTACATCCACGCCGCCGAGGCCCTGCACGGCCAGCTGGTGAAGGTGAGCGAGTTCAAGGAAAAACCGGACCTGGATACCGCCCTGGCCTATCTGGAAGACGGCCACTACTTCTGGAATGCCGGTATCTTTGTATGGAACGTGGGTACCATTATCCGGGAACTCCGGGCCTATGTGCCGGAGATTGCCGCCGTAATGGACGAGCTGGCCCCGTCCTTCTTCACGGAGAAGGAAACGCCCGAACTCCGCCGCCTGTTCCCCACCTGCGAAAAGATTTCCATTGACTACGCTGTAATGGAGAAGTCTCCTTATATTTATGTGATAGCGGAAGACCTGGCCTGGAGCGACCTGGGAAGCTGGGGCTCCATCCAAACCCACCTGAAGGCCGATGAAGACGGCAACGCCGTGGTGGGTCAGGACGTGCGCCTGTTCGACTGCCAGAACTGCTTCGTGCACACCGCCTCTGAAAAGACCGTAGTGGTAGAAGGCCTTGACGGATACATAGTGGCAGAATCCAAAGACCGTCTTCTGGTGTGCCGCCTCTCCCAGGAGCAGTACATCAAAGATTATTCGAAATAAAAATGAAAAAGCTATTCCTCTTTCTTGTCAGCGCTTCCCTGTCCTGGGTTCTCGTTGCCCAGGAGTACGACGGCCAGAGCTGCACATCCATTATGGTGGGACGAAGGGCCTCCACTGACGGCTCCGTGATCACCTCCCACACCTGTGACGGCCGGTACCGTACCTGGGCGCAGTGGGAACCCGCCGAGGACCACAAACCCGGTTCCACGCATCCGGTCCTGAGGGGCACCATGCAAACCCGCTTCCGCGGGGATACCACGGGAGTAAAGCTGATGGGAGAGATTCCTCAGGCAGCCCACACCTATGCCTACCTCAACACGGCATACCCCTGTCTCAATGAGCATCAGTTGTCCATCGGCGAGAGCACGTTCGGTGGTCCCGACACCCTGCGCAATCCCGCCGGCATGTTCCTTATCGAGGAGTTGGAGCGTGTGGCCCTGCAACGCTGCACCACCGCCCGCGATGCCATCCGCCTGATTGGCGGCCTCGTCAAAGTGTACGGCTATGCCGACGGTGGCGAGTGCATCACCATTGCCGACCCCAAAGAGGTGTGGCAGATGGAGATTCTGGGCGAAGGCAAGGACAACATCGGTGGTGTATGGGCTGCTCAACGCATCCCCGACGACCATGTGGGCGTCAGCTGCAACATCCCCCGCATCGGTCGGCTGCAACGTGCCAACACCGAATACTTCATGTGCTCGGACAATATCGAGGCTGTCGCCCGCCGTTATGGCCTGTGGGACGGCAAGGGTGAATTTATCTTCTGGAAAGCCTTCAACAGCAGCTACGCCAACGGCAAGAACTTCCGCGAGCGCGAATATTTCATCCTCAACGCCCTGGCCCCCTCGATGGAACTGAGCATGGACACCACCGAGCTGCCTTTCTCAGTCCGTCCCGACCGCAACGTGGATGTACGCAAAGTGATGGAGCTGCTGCGCAGCACCTACGAAGGCACCGACATGGACATGTGCAAAAACGTGCGTATGCCCGTCACCCAGAAAGACAAGAACGGCAAGGAGCATACCGACACCATCGTCAGCCCCATTGCCAACCCCTGGCTCAGCTCGGCCATGCAGCGCACCCTCAACACCATTGCCCCCGGCACGATTGAATTCCGCCGCACAGTTAGCGTGGCTTGGTGCTCCTATTCGTTTGTCGCCCAGTTGCGCGACTGGATGCCTGACTGCGTGGGAGGTATCTGCTGGATGTCCGTCGACAACCCTGGCCAGTCGCCTCGCGTTCCCATCTTCTGCGGTGGCAGCGAACTGCCCCAGCCCTACAGCATCTGCGGCCAGAAAGAATACAACCCCGATGCCATCCTGTGGAAATACCGTCGAGCCAACAAGCTGGCCACCGTGGCTTGGCAGCGTACCAAAGGCTCGATGAACAAGGAGCTGCAACGTCTGGAGGATAACGTCTTCAACAGCCTCGAAGCCATCGAGCGCGAAGCCACCCGCCTCGACCGCCTCGGCCGTATCGACGACATGCGTGCCACCCTCAACGGCTTCACCCGCGACCAGTACGAGAACACCTCCTTTGCCTGGAGCCAACTCGAAGCCAAATACTGGCACATGTTCGGCATGGGA
>JAEEQI010000141.1 GCA_016285215.1 Bacteroidales bacterium
AGAAACAGGCTAAAGACGTCGTCGCCGCCAAGGCCGCCGAGGTCAATATGCCTTCCGTGACCGAGCGTTGGCCGGGTGGTATGCTTACCAACTTCCCCACCATTCGCAAGGCCGTCAAGAAAATGAACACCATCGACAAGATGAAGGAAGATGGCACCTTCGAGAAGCTCGCCAAGCGTGAGCGCCTCCAGGTGGAGCGCCAGCGGGCCAAGCTGGAGAAGAACCTCGGTTCTATCCGCGATATGTCCCGTCTGCCCAGCGCCCTCTTCGTGGTCGACGTCCAGAAGGAAGCCAACGCCGTTAAGGAGGCTGTCCGCCTGAACATTCCGGTAATCGCTATGGTTGACACTTGTTGCGATCCTACCCCTATTGATTATGTGATTCCGGCCAACGACGACGCTACCAAGTCCATCGAACTCATCATGGATGTGATGTGCAAGGCCATCAATGAAGGCCTGGAAGAGCGCAAGCTGGAGAAGGAGAAAGAGGGTGAGGCCCCTGTAGCTGAAGAAGCTGCCGCCGAGGCTCCCGCCAAGAAGCTCCGTCCCCGTCGCTCCGCCGCCAAGGCCGAGGCCGAAGCTCCCGCCGAGGAAGCTCCCGCTGCCGAAGCCCCCGCTACCGAAGAGTAATTAACCGTTTAGAAAAAGGAAAAGAACTATGGCTATCGCATTAGCAGACATCAAGAAGCTGCGTGACATGACCAGCGCCGGTATGATGGATTGCAAGAAGGCCCTCGAAGAAGCCGCCGGCGACTTCAAGCGTGCCGTTGAAATCCTGCGCGAAAAAGGTAAATCCACTCTGGCCAAGCGTGGTGACAACGAGACCACCCAGGGTGCCGTTCTCAGCCGTATCAACGGCGGTAAGGCCATCCTCGTGTGCCTGGGTTGCGAAACCGACTTCGTGGCCGCAACGCCCGACTTCAAGACCCTCGCCGCTTCCATCGCAGATGCAGCTATCGCTCAGTTCCCCGCCGACCTCGAGGCCCTCAAGGCTTGCAAGGCCGCTGACGGTTACACTCTGGACGAGAACATCACCAACCAGGCCGGTAAGACCGGTGAGAAGCACATTCTGGCTTACTACGGTGCCCTCGAGGCTCCCTTCGTGAGCGAGTATGTACACTTCAATGGCAAGCTGGGTGCTATCGTGGCTTTCAACAAGCCGGTTCCCGCTGAGATTGCCCGTGGTATCGCCATGCAGGTGGCTTCCATGAACCCCGTGGCCGTGGATGCCGCTTCCGTTCCTGCCGAGGTCATCGAGTCCGAAAAGACCGTGGCCGAGCAGAAGACCAAGGACGAGCAGGTCCAGAAGGCTGTTGACAACGCCCTCAAGAAGGCCGGTATCAACCCCGCCCACGTGGACAGCGAAGATCACATCGAATCCAACACCGCCAAGGGCTGGCTCACTCCCGAGCAGGCTCAGCAGGCCCGCGACATCATCGCCAAGGTGGGTGCCGAGACGCTTGCTTCCCTTGCCTCCAAGGTGCAGATGATTGCCGGTATCGTGAACGGCCGTATCCAGAAGTTCCTGAAGGAGAACACCCTGATGGAGCAGGAATACCAGCTGTCCGACGACAAGGCCACCGTGGCCGCCGCCCTCAAGGCTGTGGATCCCGAGGCCAAGGTACTTGGTTTCAAGCGCTTCTCCCTCTCCGACTAATCCGTCGAATGGTATGAAATAAGCGGCAACCCGAAAGGGCTGCCGCTTTTTTCGTTCCGTTTAAACGGGCTTATTTGTAAAGGACTCTGTTGAAGATGATACTCTCGTCATCGTCCTCAAACTTGATCTTGGATTCGGATACGAAAACGCCGGTGATGGGATTGGTCTCACCATCTATCCAGTGGCTTCCGAGATCAAGGGTCAGCGTGATGTGGCTGCCGGTAAGGCTGGTCTTATTGCCGGTAATGATGAACACGCCTGTGGCAATCCAGTTACTTTCCTCTTCCGTTATTCTGAATTCAGTGGAGGTGGGGAAGGTGAGCGTGAAGGTGTCACCGTACTCTTCGCCAGTCCAAGTGGTTCCAGCCAGGGATTCAGCATTGTTGATGTCTTTCCGGCAAGAGGAGGTAAGCGCGATGGCGCTCAGAGTGAGGGCAACGCCCAGAACGATAGAAAGGATCTTTTTCATAGTACTACTTTTATTTTGTTACGTATTTCCAATGGTTGCAAAGATACTAATAATCTTATTAATAGGTCAGTTTGAATTCGTCTAGATACAGAATAGAGCCGTCTCCGCCGGTGAAATAGTCTCCCAGGTCACTGGAGGAGCACACGATGGAAATGTACCTGGGGGTGCGCTCATTGCGGTAGGTGATGTCAATGTGGAAGGGCTCGTAGGCCTTCATGTCTTTGGTAAAGATGGCCTTTCCATAGCCGATGATACCGGGATCCTTTTCTACGTCCAGCAGCTTGTCGGGAGGGCAGATGTCGTAAGGAGCCGCCCAGTCGGAGAGGATAATGGTCACGCTACCCACGTCCATTTGGCCTTTCTTTTCCATATAGGGTTCCTTGACCCAGTCAATGGGCACAGGCTTGTAGCAATAGAAGCCTTCCAGGGCTTTGGGCCGATCGGTAAAGGAGACACCCCAGAAAATATGGGCGCTAAGTTTGGCAATGTCGATATCTCCGGTGTAACCCACGAAGACAGAGCCGGCGGCCAGTTTTTTAATGGCGCCGAACAGGGCGCTGATGCCGCGGGTCTGGAGTTTGAGTGCTTTCTTTCCCGCTCCGGAAACGGCCAGGAATTCAGTCTCGGGCATAACCGTGTCATATCCCAGCATCTTGGTGGAAGCGCCGGCCGATGCCCAGACGGCTTTTTCGGCCTCGGAGGCATCCTGGTCATAGAGGGCGTCGTACTTGACACCCAGCTTGTCCTTGACTACGCTCCAGTGGTCAAAACCCATATTGTACAGCTGGGGACCGTCCTTGGGCTCTTCCTTGTGAACCTTGGCTTCAAGGGTCCAGGTATAGGGATCGTAAGTGGTAAGGACTACGGTCTTGGGGGAAGAAAGGTCTATCTTGCTCCCCACGGTGAGGGCGGGGGCGCAGGTGGCACCCTCGGTGATTTGTACTTTGGAAATGGTGAGGGCGCCTATGGCGGCGTTCTCGGGAACCGTAATGGTTACGGTTCTTTGGGCGCGGCTGATGGTGGAGGACACCTGCTCCTCAACGTCAAAAGCCAAAATCTCTGCGGGAACTTCTTCGTGCACCAGGTCATTGGCCATCTGGCGGCAGGAAAGGGTGGCTGCAGCGGCCGCCACAAAAAGGAATAACTTTTTCATAACGGCTTAGAAATGGAAGATGATACCTAAATTGAGGCCCAGCAGACTGGGTTTGTAATTGAAGAATGCGTGGGAAAGGTTGCTTTCGTGGGCCTGTCCTTCTATCTGGAGGTTCCACTCATAGCCGCCTTCCAGCAGGGGCAGGGAAAGCTCAACGGACATAAAATCCGTCACAAAGACGGAGATGCCGGGATAGAGGCCCAGGCTCACGGAATAGAGGTCGGAATAGGTTCCCTCTTTACCTCTCTCGGTATTGGCATAGTCCTTTCCATAGCCAAATCCGCCGGTAAGACGGGTCTCGGCAAACAGGGCCAGCACCTTGCTGTTGAACAGGGGAATATAGGCCCTGTAGGCAATGGCGCCGGTAAACATACTGTTCACGATGTGCTTGTTGGAGAACTCCAAGGTGGACATCACCTTGAGGTTGTTCACATCGGCCGATACATTATTATATCCCAGGCGCACGCCCAGAGCCATATTCTTCTGGAAGAACCAGTAGCCGTTGAGGGAGACGTCCCAGAGGGTGGCATTTCCGTTGAGATTAGTCACGAGGCCGGCCAGGGAAGCACCCGAGGTGAGGTTTTCGCCGTTGGCGTTGAAGCGGTTGAAGCCGCCCGCAGCACCTATGGAGAAGGTTCCTTTGGGAATATAAACAGATTTGGGATTGCCCAGTCCGCGGTCAATTCTTTTGGCCATGAGCCCGCCGGTACTCAGGACCGCTAGCAGGGCTATCAAAACAATTTTTTTCATAATTAATATTACTTGGCTGTTACAAAATCAAAGAAGGTCTCAATGTCTTTCTTTTCCTTGAAGCGGGCTATGTAGGCAAAGTTGCAGAGGTCGTCGGCCAGGGCGTTGGGAACCCTTTCGGCCATCCTTATGTTGGCGCCGTAGCGGTTCATGATCTCCTCGTGGCTGTGCTTGTGGGCCACGCCGTCGCGGCGGCCGGCATAGGCGCAGAAGTACTGCTCTCCCAGCGGCTTGCGGGCCTCGTCAAAGGTGACCATATCGGCCCATAACTGGAAAACGTCCGTGCTGTGGGCAAAGTTCATCATATCGGGGGTGTAGCCTCCCGGCGGGCGCATATTCACTTCCAGGCCCACGTAGTCTCCCTTCTTGCCCAGGCCGGGGCGGTCGCTTTCCAGTTGGAAGAACTCCAGATGCACAAAGCGGCTCTTGACGTTGAAGGCCTTGACCGTGCGGCGGCCAATGGCTGAGAGCTTGGCGGGAACGGTTTTGTTGGTCCAGTAGCAGATTTCCAGGTTGTTGTGCACCACGTCCATGATAGGCATGGGGAACACGGTGTTATTCTCGAAAATGGGCTCTCCCTTGGAGTTGAAAATGGCGTCGTAACTTACCAGGAGGCCGGAAATGAACTCTTCAAAGACAAAGTAGCCAAAGTTGTTCTCGTGTTCCTTGAACCAGGCTTTGAGCTCTTTGTCGCTGCCCAGCTTGAAGGTGCCGGAGGCGCCCATACCGCTGTCCGGTTTGGCAATCACAGGGTAGCCCACCTTCTTGACAAAGGCCTGGACCTTGGCCGCTCCCTCGGAGCCCTTGATCTGACGGGCCGTGGGAATGCCGCCGGCGGCGTAGTATTTCTTCATTTCGGACTTGTTGCGGATGGAGGCAATCTGGTCCGTCTTGATGCCCGTGGTAACGTTGAAGTCCGTTCTCAGGCGGGCGTCCTGCTCCAGCCAGTACTCGTTGTTGGACTCTATCCAGTCAATCTTTCCGTATCGGTGAGCGTAGAAGGCTACGGCGCGGTAGACTTCGTCGTAGTTTTCCAGGCTGTGTACTTTGTAATAGTCCGAGAGGCATTGCTGCAGCTCCCAGGGGAGGTTCTCGTAGTTGGTGTCGGCTATGCCCAGCACGTTGACACCGTTGGCCCTCAGACCGGCGCAGAAGTGCCAATAGGTCTGCGGGAAGTGGGGGGAGATAAATACTACGTTCATAAAGCTATAGGTTTTGTGTTCTTCCGATATGCGGTGCATAGCACCCCGGGTTATTTCAAAGGCTTCTCCGTACAGGGTAGCTCTTCCGTCCTTGACCTTTACATATCCGCCGTCGCGGAAGGTGTAGAAGCGGTGGCCCCAGCTGTCGGGGAAGGCAATGTCTTCAAAGAGCCGCAGGCCGTCTACCTGCGCATAGCGCACCTGCTCAAAATGCGGAACCAGGTTGATGTCCGTGAGCCCCAGCCCCTTGAGCCAGCGCTTGTAGTTGGGGTCCCGGGCCTCTCCCGGCATCTCCGGGTGGGAGTACACGTCCTCGGCGCAGTTCATACTGCCGGCGCTGCAACCCATAATGACCCCTTCGTAGCCCTTCAGCAGCTCCCTCAGGCCAATCTCGTGGATGAACCGGTTCTGTGTGGGCACGTGGCCGCCGCAGAGGATCACCCAATCGGCCTGGTGCACCAACTCTTCGGCCTTCCTGGCATTTCTCCTTTCCAGCATAATGATGGAGGCGGTTTGGATGCCGGAGCTGTGGATGCAGTCGCTCATACCTTTCTTGACCGAGTCCGTGAAACCTTTGTCGTCCGGGGCGGCGCTTACCAGCAGCACGCGGGGCTTTCTTCCGGGCCCCGTTACCTCTGCCAGCGAGGCCTTGACATCGGCTAAAAAGCCGTTGTCGGTGGTGAAACTGGGTTCCCCAAATCTGGTTGGACTGCCGGTTAAGTAGAGCGTCATTGTTACAAATATACGAAAAAAGCGTATCTTTGATTGTTCAAACCTTCTTACAAGTATGAAAAAAGTATTAATCGTAGCCCTCCTGGTGGTCATCGGTTCCGGTGAGCTTATGGCAAAGAGAATTGACCGCGGACTGGGCAATCCCAAATCTGTTTATATTCCCAAAGGAACCTTCTCCATAGGTGCTGCGGGCGGCTTCAACCGCTTCAACGCCAACGGCGAAAACCTCACCACGGGCGCTTCCCTGGCCGGCCTCGTGACCAATCTCAACGGAAATGCCACCCTCTGGGACGTCTCCCTCAACGGCTACTGGTTCTTCCAGAAGAATATGGCTCTGGGCGTGCGCCTGGG
>JAEEQI010000142.1 GCA_016285215.1 Bacteroidales bacterium
AGACCGTGGTTGTGGGTTACGGTGTCCAAAAGAAAGAATCCCTCACGGGCGCCATCACCCAGATCCGTTCAGAGGACATCGCCGCCACCAAGACGGCAGACGGTGTGGCCGCCCTCCAGGGTAAGATTCCGGGCCTCCTCATCACTCAGAACAGCGGCAAGCCCGGTGCCTTTGCCTCCGAGATCAACCTCCGTGGCTTTGGTACCCCTATGATCGTTGTTGACGGTGTGGTCCGCAGCACAACCCGTACCCGTAAGTCTACCTCTTACAACACTAACCCTAATGCCCTTGAGACCTATACGGATATGTCCGTTCTCCAGGAGTTGAATCCCGAAGACATAGAGAGCATCTCTGTTCTGAAGGACGCTTCCGCTACCATCTACGGTCTGGGCGCCCAGAATGGTGTGATCCTCATCACCACCAAGAAGGGACAGGTCAGGAAGCCTTCCATCAACTTCTCTGCCAATGTTTCCCTGGCTTCCCCGGTTGTCCCCCGCGACGTTGAAAGCTGGACTTCTTTCATGAAGTGGGAGAATGCCATGTCTGACGTGGCCAATATGGCCCATCGTTTCTCGGATGTTCAGATTGATGCATACGAAAAAGGTCTTCCTTCCTATACCGATCCCGTTAGCGGCAAGACCTATGATACGGTATACACCGACTGGTACAATCAGGTGTACAAGAAGGTTGCCGTTAACCAGTTGTACAATATTTCCATCACCGGTGGTACTGAGACTGTCAACTACTATTTCGGTGCCAACTATGCCGACGATAACCCTATCCTGAAGGGTGACGCCTATGGTTACAAGCGTTACGGCTTCAATGGCAACATTTCTGTCAAGCTCCATCCCAACCTGACCTTGCGTTATACCACCAGTGTTCGCCAGAGCTCCAACCTGGGTATGGGTGACTTTGATATGGACTGGAATATCTTCTATTATATCTATCAGTCCAATCCTATGGTGGGTGTTCACACCAAGGACAACCCTCAGCACTATTCTGACGTGGAAGAGCACACGAACCCCGTTGCCCTCCTCGATACCGATGCTTCCGGTTACACCAAGACCGACCGTAAGGATTTCTCCAATACCGTCGATCTGACTTATGACGCTCCTTTCCTGAAAGGTCTGCAGTTCCAGGTTACCGGCGCTTATGACTTTGGCCGTAGCAAGCAGCGCACCCTCGTTAAGAAGATGAAGCTGTATGATTATTATACGGACATGACTTCTGATCAGCTTGAGACCCGTCAGGAAACCCAGTACGCCGAGATGTGGAATGACAACTCCCGCGTGTATGGCCGTTTCCAGGCTATGTACAACCGCCAGTTTGCCGGTGCACACAATGTGTCCGCCATGGTGGGCGCGGAACTGACCAGCATCACCAACGCCATGATTGGCGCTTCCCGCTATTATGGTCCCGACGGCAGTCACTATCTCTATACTCACGATGTGATCAACCAGGGCCTTTCTTCCCGTTCCGAGAACCAGGGTACCCGTTCCTCCAGCCGCACGGCCGGTTACATCGCCCGTCTCAATTACAACTATAAGGGCAAGTACCTTGTGGAAGTGATGGGCCGTTACGATGGTAACTATATGTTCCAGAGAGGCAAGCGTTGGAGCTTATTCCCGTCCTACTCCCTGGGTTGGCGTATCTCTGAAGAAAAATTCTTCAAGAACATCCTTCCGTTTGTGAACAACCTCAAGTTCCGTTGGTCCGACGGTTTCACCGGCGCTCCTCAGGGCTCTGCCTATGCCTATATCAATGGTTACACTTCCAGCGGTTCCTGGGTATTCACGGATGGTGCTTCCACCACGGGTTATGCCAACAGCCAGGTGGCCAACACCCTCCTTACCTGGGCCAAGGTCCGTATGATGGACTTCGGTGTGGACTGGGAAATGTGGCAGGGTAAGTTCGGCGGTACCTTTGACTGGTTCAAGCGTGAGATGATTGGCACTGCTGCCACCCGTGACGCTTCTTTGCCTGACTTCTATGCTGTTACCCTTCCTCAGGAGAACCTGAACCGCAACGAGACCCAGGGTCTGGAACTGAGCCTGTACCACCGCAACAGCGTGGGTAACTTCTCTTACCGTATCCAGGGTACCGCTACCTTCTCCCGTTCCCGTAATACTTATATCGAGAGCGAGAATACCCGCGTTTACACTTCTTCCATGGATTATTGGAAGAACTGCAATCTGAACCGTTGGAACGGTTACATGGGTGGTAACACCTATCATTGGACCGGTGGCCGTTTCCAGTCTGTGGATCAGGCCAACGCCAGCGAGGTCCTTTATACCACCGATGGTACCAAGAAGGGTAACCGTGGCCTCATTGTGGGTCAGTATATGCTGGAAGACCGCAATGGCAACGGCTATATTGACGGCGAAGATGTTTACTACACCTGGGGTTCCGGAAACCCGCCGCTCCAGTTTGGCCTTACCTTCAGCGGTAGCTACAAGAACTTTGACTTCAGCCTCATTTTCAACGGTGCTACCATGAAGTACAAGAGCTATGGTTTGAGCGCATATGCCGGTTACGGTAAACTCAACTATCTGCCTTCTCACTATACCGATTGCTACCACGTGGCCAACTACGGTGATGATCCTTGGGATCCTTCCACCGAGTGGGTGGCCGGTTATTGGCCGGCACTGGTACGTGTTGCCCAGGTGGGCTCCTATGACAGCCCTTCCTATGGCAGCAACCAGCCCTACAACTACGTGAATGCTACTTATCTCCGTCTGAAGACCATCGAACTCGGTTATCGCTTCAGCCCCAACTTCCTCAAGAAGGTGGGCATCAAGAGCGCCCGTGTATTCTTCAACGGTGGTAACCTCCTTACCATAAGCAATAAGCTTTTGAAATATGTTGATCCCGAGTCCAATGACAGCGGCCGCGCCGGTGGTGAATTCCAGATCAACAAGACTTACAGCTTCGGCTTCAACCTCAACTTCTAATCCTGCAAGAAAATGAAAAAGATATTCAAATATATCCTGATTGCCGGACTTACCCTTGGATTCACTTCCTGCGACAAGTTCTTTGATTCTATGGAAGGAGACTTGAGCAAGGTTGCAGCTGATGACCTGCTTCAGTCCGAGAATGGTCTTCTGGCACTCCTTGCCAATCTGTATTCAAGTCTTCCCGGTACCAGCATGACTGATAATGACAAGTATCAGCTGTTTGGTAATGGTGCACGTGAGAATCCGGATTATAAAAACACGACTCCCGGTTTCTGGGACTACAGGAGCGTTCGCGCTGTTAATAAGTTCCTGGAAGCTGTTGATGAGAGCTACGAGAAAGGTATCCTGGATGAGAGCGCCCGCGAAGCCTATAAAGGCGAGGGCCTGTTCATCAGAGCCTGCTACTATTTTGCCAATGTCCGTACCCACGGTGGTATTCCCATTGTGACGGAATCTTTGGATAAGTACTATGGTGTAGAAAACGACAAGCTTTATGTTCCCCGTTCCACTGAAAAGGAAACTTGGGATTGGGTTCTGGAACAGTTTGAGCAGGCCGCTGACCTCCTTCCTGAGGCTCAGGTTCAGGAAATGCGTGCCAATAAGTATACGGCTCTGGCCATGATGGCCCGCGCTGCCTTATGGGCTGCATCTGAGAGTAAGTATTGGGATCGTGCTGCTATCAATCCCAACTATGTGGCTGTTTCCAAGAAGCTCACCTACATGGAAAAATCCTATGCCGATGCTTACTATCAGAAAGCTGTCGTTGCTGCTGAAAAAGTAATCAAGTCCGGAAAGTATAGACTGTATGGTGAGAATCCTTCTGATATCGCCAGCGCCATCAATAATCTTACGGATCTCTTCCAGGAATACAAGACCGAGGAAGGCCTGTTTGGCCGCTCCTACAAGACTGGTGATTCCAAGACCACGAACGGTACCGAAAAATGGGTCCCCAACCAGTTTGCAAAGGGTTATACCGGCACGGGTGCTGCCAACTATGCAGCTACCTTGAACCTGGCAGATGAGTATGATTACTATGATAATGCCACTGCCCGTAATCACAAGAAGGGAACCATCGCTACGACGGTGTCCGGTAATGAGGGTTACTACTATACGTATCCCCAGACTGAGTTCACCGCTGCCGATGTGGCCAACATGAAGCACTACGATTCCGTTCAGGAGCCTTTCCTGCTCAAGGATGCCCGTTTCCAGGCATGGGTCATGTATCCCGGTGCAACCTTCCGTAACACCATCGTTTATATGGAAGGCGGCATGGTTAAGCCTGACGGTTCAGTTTCTGTCTATCCTAACTCCGACACGGCCGGTAGCGGTAATGTGGGCGTTGAGAAGGATGGCGTAACGTACTATCCTTACGGTGGTGCTGCCGGTGAGAACTCTGCATTTATGGCTCTTCTCACGGATAAGAACTCCAACAACCGTAACTCCTACTGCTTCTCTCCCCGTAAATTCGTGGATCAGAAGAGCGACAACCAGTATGTTCAGTCTCCTTTCTATGACATCCGCTATGCTGAGGTACTTCTTACCTACGCTGAGGCTGTCGCCGAATCCGGTTTGGGTGATGCCACTCTTGCCGCGAAGTGCCTGAATGATGTTCGTCACCGTGCTGGTTTCAAGGATAATGTCGAACTCTCCGTTGATGCTGTTCTTCACGAGTGGAAGGTTGAGTTCCCCTTCGAGAACAAGTGGTCCAACGTCCTTTATCGCCGTCGTGGTTTCTTCAGCATCAACCGGGCTACCAATGTTGAAGAAGGCAATGTGGGTAAGAAATTCACGCTGATTCCCATGGTGGATCTCTCCGGCGCAAAGGCTCAGTGGATTTTCCTCCGCTCCCTGCCCGTCACTGCCACTTCTGTTTGGGATGGTTACTCCGGCACCCTCACTTTCAACGATGAGGATTACTATGCACCTATTCCGAACTACGTGAATAATAAGATTGAGCCTAATAACAAATAAGGACTGAAATGAAAAAGATTTTTAATACTATAGCCGTTGTCCTGGCCCTTGGCGCCGCTGCATCCTGCAGCATGTTCAAGCTGGACAACTTCGAAGGTCCCAACGCTCAGGTGGCCGGTCGTCTTGTCGACGCCAAGACTGGCGATCTCATTGGCGTGGAGGCTGCTTTCTCCCAGGAGATTGACTGGGCCAACGTGGACTGGTCTACCTGGACTTTCCCTACCATCACCGTTTCCAAGGGCTCGATGGTGGTGAACGAGCTGGGATGGAAAAACAAGGACGGCGTGGAAGTATATGAGGACCAGCGCTGGTTCGTCCGCTTTGACGGCCGCTATCGCAACAACCTGGTTTTTGCCGGTGACTACAAGGTGCTCCTCAAGGAACTTCCCTGCTATGAGAACGATCAGGTGATGAGCCTCAAGACCGGTGCCAATACCGTGGATGTAGAGGCTGTGCCCTTCTGCCGTATCGTGGATCCCAAGATCAGCTACGATGCTGCTGCCGGTAAGGTGAAGGCTACCTTCAAGGTGGAACTGGGAGACCCGACGAAGGCCAATGCCATCATGAACCTCAAGCTCTGCGGCAATATCCAGCTCTTTGTGGGCGCTACCGTGATCAACATGGTGGCCGATGAAGATGCCGGCGCCAAGAAGGACGGCTTCTCCTGGGGTGACTTCGTGATGCCTGCCTGCAATCCCGGTGATGAGGTTACGCTCGAGATTGACAGCAGCCTTCCCCAGAATGCAGACCTGTTCAAGTACAAGCAGGACCGCTACTTCCGCATTGCCGCCATGGCTTCCGGAAACGGTTACAACACCCAGCAGGCCTACAACTTCTCGCCCATCTACAAGGTCTCCGGAGACTTCTCCAAGATTGAAGAGTACAAGTGGTCCGAGTAAGACTGTATAAACATTTGAACAAGGGAGGAAGCGTTTCCTCCCTTGTTTTTTCTATATTTGTATCCGGTAACACTAACTAATTGTATATGAAACGTCTTGCTCTTGCTTTTGCTCTGGGTGTGGCCTTTTCGGCCATGCTTTCTGCGCAAGAATACCCCTTCCAGGATACGAAGCTTTCCGAAGAGGAAAGGCTGGACAACGCCGTCTCCCTCATGACCATCGAGGAGAAGATCGGCACCCTTGTGGGCCAGGGTGTTCCGCGCCTTGGCATTGCCAATCCCGGCGCCACGGAGGCCATCCACGGCATCGTGCGCGGCGGTGATGCCGACCTCCCCAACCTGGGTAACGCCGGCCAGTTTGGCGGCGGATGGCCCGGTCGGCCTGCACCCAAGTACACTTGCAGCACGGCCTTCCCGCAGGCCTACGGCAGCGGCGAAACCTGTGACCGCGAAATGGCCGATATCGACTTGGACG
>JAEEQI010000143.1 GCA_016285215.1 Bacteroidales bacterium
AGTTTCTTTGTGGCTCCCGGCCTGGGTCTGATCCGCTATCATAACGATTACATTGCAGAAGACGTCCACTACCACGACAACTTCTACCCCATCCGCGAGCGTGCCGGCTTCCGCCTGGACCTCAAAGCCATCGTGTGGTTCGAAGATATGGGCCTGATGCTCCGCTACCAGCCCGTCGGCCTCAACCACACGCCCGCCCCGGGAGAGACTCTGGGCCGGAGCAGCACCTTCTCCATCGGCCTTACCGTCTGCTATTGATTCCGCAGTTAAAACCGTATCTGGAACCGGGCCGACTGGAGGCCGGGTGTGACGAGGCGGGCCGCGGCCCGCTGGCGGGGCCGGTGTATGCCGCCGCCGTCATTTTGCCGGCCGATTTCCATCACCCGCTGCTGAACGACTCCAAACAGATGAGCGAGAAGGCCCGCGAGGAGCTGAGGCCCATCATTGAGAAAGCGGCCGTTGCGTGGGCTGTGGAGGCGGTTTCGGCCGAGGAAATTGACCAGATCAACATCCTCTGGGCCTCGGTGACAGGGATGCAGCGCGCGGTGCTGCGGCTGAATCCCGCACCGGCGTTTCTTTTGATTGACGGCAATAAATTTCGGCCCTTCGGCCCTTATGGTTTTAAAGATTTCCAGACCGTGGTGCACGGGGATGCCACTTATGCGTCCATTGCCGCTGCGTCCGTGCTGGCCAAGACCTACCGGGACGATTTTATGCGCCAGATTGCCCGGGAATACCCCCAGTATGGCTGGGACCGCAATATGGGCTACCCCACGGCCGAGCACATTGAAGCCATCCGGCAATACGGCTATACGCCCTGGCACCGCAAATCTTTTCACGTAAAAGAACTGGAGCCTTCACTATTTTGATTATCTTTGTACAATTCAACACAAAACCTTTAGGAATGAAACGGATATTAGCAATTTTCGCTGCTTTGGCCCTCTCTCTGACGGCCTTTGCCGATGAAGGAATGTGGCTCCTGCCCCTCCTCAAGCAACTCAACGGAAAAGACCTCAAGGCCACGGGCTGCAAGCTCACCCCTGAGGAAATCTACTCCATCAACAAGACCTCTCTCAAGGACGCCATCGTACACTTTGGCGGCGGCTGCACCGGTGAGATGATTAGCTCTCAGGGCCTCCTGGTAACCAATCACCACTGCGGTTACAGCAGCATCCAGAACCTGTCCTCCGACGAGCACAACTACCTTATGGACGGCTACTGGGCCAAGAGCCTGGCCGAGGAAATCCCCGCTCCGGGCCTCTCCGTCACCTTCCTGATTTCTATGGAAGATGTGACCAACGTGATTGAAAAGGCCGAAGACAAGGACGCCAAGGCCCAGGAACTCATCAAGGCCGCCGAGGACGCCAACCCCTTCTGCCGTGCCGAGGTAGACTCCTTCTACAACGAGAACGTCTACTACCTCATTGTTTACAAGACCTATCGCGACGTACGCTTTGTGGCTGCCCCTTCTGCCTCTATGGGTAAGTTTGGCGGTGAGACCGACAACTGGATGTGGCCCCGTCACACCTGTGACTTCTCTATGTTCCGCGTATACGCCGACAAGAACAACCAGCCGGCCGCATACAGCGCCGACAACGTTCCCTACCAGCCCGCCCGCAGCCTGAAGATTGCCACCAAGGGAGTCAAGGAGAACGATTACGCTATGATTATGGGCTACCCTGGCCGCACCCAGCGCTACCAGACCGCCGCCCAGCTGAGCGAAATGATTGCCACCAACCGCATCCGCATTGACGCCCGCACCGTGTCCCAGGACATTATGTGGGAAGCTATGTGCGCAGACCCTTCCGTGCAGCTCAAGTACGCCAACAAGTACGCCGGCAGCGCCAACGGTTGGAAGAAATGGCAGGGTGAAGAGCTCGCTTTCGAGAACCTGAACATCATTGGCCGCGAAGAGGAGAAAGAGGCCCAGCTCAAAGCCTGGATTGCCGCCGATCCCGCCCGCGCCGCCAAGTACGGCACTCCCATTGAGGACATTGCCGAGTATGTACAGAAGAATTCGGCCGACAACCGCGCCGTGACCCTGATCTCCGAGTCGGTGGGCGACATTGAGCTGGTGACCATGTACACCGCCCTTATGAACGCCTACGCCCGCGAGCTGCAGCGTGACACCACCGCCAAGCTGGAAGCCTCCTTCCCCCGTATGGAGGCCCGCTACCGCGACTATGTGGCCGATGTTGACAAGAAGATTGCCGCCGCCCAGCTGGAGTTCTACCGCCAGCGTGCCGCCAAGGAAGACTACCTCAACATCCCCGGCCAGGACTTTGCCACTATGGATATCCCCGCCTATGTGGAGGAAGTCTACGCCAACAGCGTTTTCACTTCTTATGAGAAGATGACCCAGGCCAACCTGGAGCAGATTATGAACGATCCCGCCGTGGGCCTGTATAGTGGCATTTACGGCGCCCTGATGAAGCGTTACCAGTCCCTGTACGGCTCTCCCAACCGTCCCCGCGGCGCCGCTTCCAATGCCGATGTAAAGTACAACGAGGCCCGCAAGCACTTTGCCGGCGCCCTCCTGGAGTGGCAGGACGGCAAGGCTATGTATCCGGATGCCAACTCCACTATGCGCCTGACCTACGGTACCGTGCTGCCTTACAGCCCCAAGGACGCCCTGGTGTACAAGTACTACACCACCGCCCAGGGCCTGCTGGAAAAGGAAGACCCCACCAATCCGGAGTTCATCCTTCCCGCAGACGTGAAGACCCTCATCAAGGCCGGCGACTATGGCCGCTGGGCCGATGAAGACGGCACCCTGCACACCTGCTTCCTCACCAACAACGACATCACCGGCGGTAACTCCGGCTCCCCCGTCCTGGATGCCAAGGGCAACCTGATTGGCCTGGCCTTCGACGGCAACTGGGAGAGTATGAGCTCCGACGTTATGTTTGAACCCGCCCTCCAGCGCTGCATCTGCGTGGACATCCGCTATGTCCTGTGGATGGTAGAGAAGGTGGGTGGCGCAACCAATATCATTAACGAACTCACTTACGCCAAGTAGTTTTAATGGAAAAATCCGACATTTATAACTGGCTGCAGGAGGTTGAGCATCCCGCCAAGGAGGGAATGAACCTCCTGCAACTGGGTATGGTGGACGCTGTGGAAGTGGCCCAGGGTCGCATACACGTGACCCTGGCCTTCCCCAAGCGGCCCGACCCTCTGAAGAATTACCTGATTGGAGCTGCCCAGGCCTGCCTGTACCGGCACGCCCCCGGCGGCACCGAGATTGAGGTGGACACCATTGTGAAAGACCCCGCCAAACCCGCTCCCAAGGGCATCCAGTTCAATCTGGACCAGCTGCGGGAGGTAAGCCACATCATTGGCGTGGCCTCCGGCAAGGGCGGCGTGGGCAAGAGCACCGTGGCCGTGAACCTGGCCGTGGCCCTGGCCCGTCTGGGCTACCGCGTGGGCGTTGCCGACGCCGACGTCTACGGCCCCTCCATCCCCACTATGACGGGAACCGAGGACGCCACCATAGAAATGTACGGAGAAGACGAAAACGACAACCTCTTTGTGCCCGTAGAGAAATACGGCGTCAAATGGCTGTCGGTGGGCCACGTATCGGGCGCCGGGCAGGCGCTCATCTGGCGCGGCCCTATGGCCTCAACGGCCCTCAAGCAGATTATCCTGCAGACCCTCTGGGGCCCGCTGGACTTCCTGCTCATTGATATGCCTCCGGGAACCGGAGACATCCATATTTCCCTCATTGGAGACGTGCCGCTCACCGGTGCCGTCATTGTTACCACCCCCCAGCAGGTGGCCCTGGCCGACGTCCTGCGCGGCGTTAATATGTTCCGCAATCCGCAGGTGAACAAACCCATCTACGGCCTGGTGGAAAATATGGCCTGGTTTACTCCTGAGGCCCATCCCGAGGAGAAATACTATCTGTTTGGAAAAGACGGCGGCACCCAGATGGCGGCCAATCTGGACATCCCCCTGCTGGGCCAGATTCCCCTGGTGCAGGGCATCCGCGAAGGCGGAGACGAAGGCGCACCCGTGGCGCTCCTGGACCGGCCCGATTCGCAGGCCTTCCTGGAGCTGGCCAAGAAACTGGCGGCTTCGGTCTAGAGGAATTTCCAACGGATTCCCAGAACAATCATCCGGCGGTTGAGGCGGGACACCTCAATCCAGGCCTCGCTCTGGTTCTCTGACAGGAACTCTTTTTCTTCCCTTTTATCCAGCAAATCCTTCCCTTCCAGGGTAAGGGTTACCCGCTTGAAGTCTTTCTGGATGCGCGCATTGAAAGCGCAGTACCCCTTGAACAGGGTAAAGAACGTGGCCACGGCGCTGCGGTAGTTCACATCGGCCCCTACCGTCCAGCCTTTCCCCAGGCGGAGGGAGGCATCGGCCCAGAGGCGCCAGTCCGTAGAGTTCTTGATGTTTCCGGTTTCCCGCCGGATGCGGGTGGTTCCGTTGTAGTTGACACCCAGGTTGGCCGTAAGTCTCTTTCCCCTCCAGCCCAGTTTCTCGGAGAAGCCCAGCACCCGGCTGTCGGAGGCATTGACCCAAGTAAACACCTGATAGTCACGGCCATCGATGGTCTCGTTAGTGAAGGTCTGGTCAATCTCGTCGCGCTTGGACGTATAGGAGAAGGTGGTTGTGGATGAGAAGCGTTTGTACTTGAATTCGTATTCCAAGCTGAAGGCATCCGACGTTACGGAGCGCAACGATTCCTTGCCCCTGTAAATCTGGGTGAGGTAGTTACCCTGGCGCTCGTACCAGCAAATCTGGATATAGGAAGGATGGCTTACCGAGGACTTGCTCCTGAGGTACAGCTTGTGGGAAGGCGAGAACGTCCAGCTCAGATACGAGTCTCCCACCAGGTAGAGGCGCTGGAATTGGATGTTCTGGGTATGGGTGTCGTCCGTAAGCTTGCGGCCGTAGATCTGGGGTGCATAGTTCACGTGGGCGCGCAGCTTGTACCACGAAAAATCGGCCACCAGATAGGGCTCAATGGACAGGGACAGGAAGTCGAAGGTTTCCCGCAGACGGGTACTGTCCCGCCAGGTTCCGTCGGGCTGCAGGTTGGCGCCGCTCTTGCGGTCGTGGGTATATTCGCTCTTGACGCGCACCCCGGGATCCAGATGCAGGCGAACGGGACCGGAGGTAATCACGGAGTCCATCAGGTGGACGGAGGTATTGACAATCTGGCTGGACGAGCTGGGAGTCAGGCGATAGGCCGTGATGTCCCAGTTTTCCAGCTCGGCCTCAACGCCTTTCAGTTTGGTCCAGCTGCTGTTTTTGTCCTGCCACTTCTCCTGCAGGGTAATTTCTCCTTTGAGCACGCGTCTGGGAGAGCCCAGCCGGTGCGAGGTCCGGAAGCCGCCCAGGGCTGAATGATCGGTCTGGAGGGAGGACTCAACAAAGAGTTCCTCGCGGTTGACCCAGTCCTCGTTTTCCTTGCTGTATTTGTACTTGTCGCGGTCCGATCCGGTAAGCGATTCGTCGCTTTTGAACGTATACTGCAGCCAGGTTTCGTATTCGCGTCCGGCGGCTGGCGTGATTAGCACCCTGGTCTTAAAATCCGCGTTCCAGACATCCTGTTCCTTTATTTTGTCCAGAAACTCGGTCTCGGCCGCATCCCGGATTTCCTCCTCTATGTTACCGCCCTTGTTGCTCACGGAGAGGCGCATAACATCGGTCTGCTTGTTGGTGAACTGACCGTTCAGATTGGTTTCCCACAGCAGTTTCTTGGTCTTGTACGTCATTTGCACCCCGGCCTTTCCCATAATGTTGTCCAGGGGCAGGTCCTCATCCGAACGGGAGGGCATCTGCCAGTAACCCCCGCTCATATTGAAGGTTCCCGCCCACTGCGCGTGCAGGGAAGGGGCAAAGGCCAGCAGGAACAGGGCCAGGGCTATCTGACGGAAGGATTTCATTCTTTCTTCTTACAAGGAACAAAGGCCATTCCCAGGCTCAAAAGTAGAAGGAGAAGCAGGCCGATGGAAGACGCGCGGGAAACAGCGGCTCCCGTGCGGTAGCTGTCCGGGAGGAAGGTCATCACCACTTCGTGCTCGCCGGCAGGAAGGACGGCGGCACGGAAGGTCCAGTTGGCCCTGATCACATCCACGTGCTCTCCGTCCACGGTGGCGTGCCAGCCGTTGGGATAGTAGATTTCACTGAATACGGCCAAGCGGTCAGAGGCCGCCGTGTAACGATAATGCAACTCGTTGGGGGCGTAGGAAGTCATCTCAATGCTGTCAGATTCTTCGCTGCCGCCCAGAGTGACAGGCGCGGTTACAACGGC
>JAEEQI010000144.1 GCA_016285215.1 Bacteroidales bacterium
AGTTTAATTTTGACAAAAGAAGGACCTGGCTCCAGATTGCCCAGGTTGTAGTGGCCGCCATTGTGGTGGAGGCTACTTCTTTTGTGCAAATTAATCTTCTGGTCAAGAGTTCCCGTCAGGAAGCCGCTCTCAAGGCCAACAGCGTCCTCAGTAACACAGAGTACGAGATTAGGGACGTGATAGACGAGGCCGAGCAGGCCGTCCGCTCCAATATGTGGATTGTCCAGTGGTGTATGGACAACCCGGACAGCCTTATGAGCGTAACCCGCCGTATCGTGGAGGATACCCCGTCGGTGGTGGGCTCTACGGTGGCTCTGGTCCCCGGATACAACAAGGACCTTCCGTTCTTTGCCCCTTATGCCCATTCCGTCAACGGAGTAATTGAGGAACTCTCGCTGGCTACGGAGAAGTACAACTATCCCGTCCACGAGTGGTTCATAGAACCTTTGGAAACCGGTTCGGGCTACTGGTCGGAACCTTATCTGGACACCGGAGGCGGAAACATCCTGATGACCACTTATTCACGCCCCGTCAATGACCCCAATAATGTTACGGCGGCCATTATGACGGCCGATGTCTCCCTGGAGTGGCTGTCCCAGCACGTGGGCAAGGTAGATATTTATCCCCAGGCCTTCAGCATTCTGCTGAGCCAGAAGGGCAAGGTCCTGATGGGCCCGCCAGACAGCCTGAAAATGGGCTTCTCTGCCCAGGATATGCAGAAGAGCTCCTTTGATCAGGCGAGCTTTGGCAAGCTCAAGAGCGAGATGCTGGCCGGCAAGCGCGGTGTGGTGACGCTCCATACTCCCCGTGGAATCTCTTACGTCCATTATGGCCCGGTGTCCCGCACCGGCTGGTCTATGGCCGTAGTAATCCCGGACAGGGAAGTGTATAAGGATGTCCGCAGAATAGGTATTATCTGCATCATCCTCCAGATCCTGGGTCTGGCTATGCTCATCTACATCCTGTTCTCGGTGGCCCGCAGCTGGATGGAATACCAGCAGACCAAGGACATAGAGGAAAAGATGGAGAGCGAACTCCAGATTGGAAAGGACATCCAGATGTCTATGATTCCCAAACCGCTTCCGGACCGCGATGACCTGGATATAGCCGCCACCATTGTGCCGGCCAAGCAGGTGGGGGGAGACCTTTATGACTATTACATAAGAGACCAGAAGCTGGTCTTCTGCATAGGTGACGTTTCGGGCAAGGGCGTTCCCGCCTCCCTGGTGATGACGGTTACCCGCAGCCTCTTCCGTAACATTTCGGCCCAGGAGGATGACCCGGCCCGCATTGTGACGGACGTCAACAATTCCCTTATGGACAATATGTCGGAGAACGAGATGTTTGTCACGTTCTTCTGCGGTGTGCTGGATCTCCATAACGGCCGTCTGCGTTACTGCAACGCCGGTCACAACGCGCCGCTCCTGTTTACGGATCATATTCAGTCGCTGGATGTATTGCCCAATCTGCCGCTGGGTGTTCTGAGTGGCATGGTATTCGAAGGCCAGGAGATCAACCTCCGTTATGATGATGCCTTATACCTGTATACGGACGGTGTTACGGAAGCAGAAGACCCGGATCACCAGCTCTTCGGCCTGGAGCGCCTGGAAGCCGTGCTTCACGAGAGAAGAACGGCCCAGAGCCATCTGGACGCCGTGAACAAAGCCATCGCCGAGTTTGTGCAGGATGCACCCCAGAGCGATGATATAACTATGTTGTTCATCCACTTCCTGAATGAAAATACACAACCTGCTATTATGGCACGTCATTTAATACTACACAACAACATTCAACAGATTCCGCAGCTCGCTGAGTTTATTGAAACCATAGCCGAGGAAAAGAATCTGGACCAAGCTCTGGCCATGAGTCTGAACCTGGCTTTGGAAGAGGCGGTCACCAATGTGATCCTCTATGCTTATCCGGACGGGATTGACGGTCTGGTAGACATAGAGGCGTACATCAGGCCGGACTGCCTCGAGTTCATCATCAGCGACAGCGGTAAGCCCTTTGACCCCACAGCCGCTCCGGAGGCCGATGTGACCTTGGGAGTGGATGAAAGGCAGATTGGCGGTTTGGGCATTTACCTTGTCAGAAACATTATGGACACGGTCTCGTACCGGTACGAAAAAGGAAAGAACATTTTAGTTATGATCAAAAAAATCTAAGCATATGGAAGTATTTATTGAAAAAGAAAACAATGTGACCACCGCCCGTTTCGTGGGCCGTCTGGACACCCCCGCCTCTCAGGAAGTTTCTCAGAGCATTGAACCCATCCTGAATGATCCTACCGGTACCATCGTGCTGGACTGCAAAGAGATGTCTTACATCTCCAGCTCCGGTCTGCGTATCTTCCTCACCATCCGTAAGGCAGCTGCCGCCAAGGGTGGAAATGTGATTGTAAAGGATATCAACAACGATATCCGTCAGGTCTTTATGATGACCGGATTCCTCAATCTTTTTGAAATCCAGTAGATTATGAACACCCAGAAAGATTTTGTCATTACCGTAAGCCGTGAGCTGGGCAGTGGCGGCCGTACCATTGGCCGTCTGCTGGCTCAGAAGCTCAACGTCCGCTACAGCGACAAGGAACTCATCCACGGCCTACAGCAGAAGTTCAGCCTTACCACCAGCGGTATCGAGAACCTCAAGGGCCAGAAGAAGAACTGGTTCAACGACTTTATCCAGTTGGTTGCTCCCGCACCGGACGCCAGTATGTTTGTTGAGGCCGGAAGCCAGTACATCAAGGAATTCCGGGCCGATTTGACCACTGACGACATCCACGAAGCCGAGGTAGAGATTATCAAGGCCATCGCCGAGGAAGGCAGCTGCGTCATCGCCGGCCGTTCGGCCTTCTTTGTGCTCAGGGACCACCCCAACAAGGTGGACGTGTTCATCACCGCTTCTATGGAGCACCGTATCGCCCGTGTGATGCGCAAGCAGAACCTCACCCGTGAGCAGGCTGTAGAAGTGATTGAGCGCGTGGACAAGATGCGTGACAACTACATCAAGCGTTACACCGGCAAGTCCCGCTACGACGTTCGCAACTACCAACTGGTGATCAATGTGGACGACCTCACCGAAGAAGAGGCCGCTGACGTCATCCTCGCCTATATCAAGAACACCAAGTAGGGGAGTATCCCTCACAAAAAAAAGGACACCGTCTTGGTGTCCTTTTTTTGTTAGATGATCAGTTTCACGCGGAACCCTCGCTCAGTAGGCTCTTCCACCACCTCCAGGCATTGCGCGGCCATCTGGCTGCGCTGTTCCTCGCTGAGCGGCGTGGCTTTCATATTCTCCACCATAAAGTCCAGGATCATCCGGTACCGCTCTTCGGCAATCAAGTTGTTGTAAAAGCTCTCGTAAATGCTGTTCATTCAATTTGTTGTTGTTCTTTACAAATAGACTAGTTTTTCTCATTTATAACTAGCCATTTACCACTTGTCATAGTCCTTAGGACTTTCGCGTTGGCCAGGTCCAGGGGATCGAAGGTGGTTATGTTTTCATCCAGTACCACCAGATTGGCCTGATTGCCCACGGCGATACCGCCCGGTCCGGGCAGGAGGATGCTCTGGTCATAGTGCACCATCTGGGTCTGCTCGCCAATGAAATCCTTTACGCCGGCCTTCTCGCCAACGTAGATGAACTTGCCGTCCAGGATGGCCACGGCCTGGGCCTTGGGTACGGTATGGATATTACCGTAAACAACCAGATCTGCTTTCTTGCTCATGATTAAATGGTTTTGTTAACCCACTTTTTACCGTGGATGTATATGGCGCACTGGATCCAGATGCAAAGCGAATAAACGCCATCGGCCGTCCAGCACACGGCTATGTTGGAGTGGAGGATACCTATGACGATGGTGCAGTATACGGCATAGATGGCCAGGGCTACGGCGTCGCAGCGGAGGCACACGCGTGTGTCTCCCGTTCCCGCCACGGATTGCAGATACACATTCCAGGGCAAGGTGACCGCTATGGCAACGCACATCACCCGCATAGTGGTAATGGAATCGCTGACCAGGTTGGGAATGTCTGTAAACAGGCCGATGATGAAGTTGGGACAGACGAAGAAAAACACCAGCAGCGGCAACATAGTTATGGCACAGAGCAAGACCACCCGCCTGATAACGGTCATCACTCCTTCGGGATGCCCTTCACCTATGATGTTGCTCACCAGCGTGGCCGCCGTGGAGGCAAAGGCCGCCGAGAACACAAACGGCACCTCGGAGATACTCCTCACGATGTTGGCGATGGCCAGCTGCTCCTCTCCCAGATGCTCTATAAAGAGGAAGAACAGCAGCCATACGGAGACATTGAGCACATATTCCACCATCACCCAGGAGGCGGTGGCAAAAGTATGCTTGAGCTCCTCCCAGACGGGTTTGACCATCTTCTGCAGGCCGTATTTCTTATGGGCCGTAAAGAAGGCCCATACCACGAAGAAGAGGAAGGAGATGCCTTCTGAGATGGTGGAGGCCAGGGCGGCACCTTTGATGCCCATCTCCGGTGCACCCAGGTGGCCAAAGATGAGTACCCAGTCCAGAAAGATGTTGCTGCCCACCAGAACGATGGAATTCCAGGTGAGACTCGCCGTTTCCCGGATTCCAACGTAGAATGCACGGAACAGCGCTGTCATAAAGGCAAACAACAGCCCCGGAATTCTCCAGTTTACATAGACTAAGGCAGCATTGAAAATGTTTTCCGACTTCAGGATTCCCCTGAGCAGGGGCGGGGACAGGAAGAAGGACAGGACCATAGTCAGAAGGGCCAGGCCCGTCAGAAACCACACTCCCTGCCAGAAAACACGTCCTATGGCCTCAAAGCCTTTCCCGCTCTCGCAAGCCTCTCCGTTGCGCCGGCCGATGATGATCTGGACTCCTATGGAGAAGCCAAATCCCAGCATATACAGGATGGTGAAATAGACACCCGCAATGGCCGATGCTCCCAGCTCGATCTCACCGACACGACCCAGGAAGGCCGTGTCGGTCATACCGAGCAGTTCCTCCATCACCAGCGCTACCAGGATGGGGAGGGTAATCCTCCAGATGGTCTTGAAGGAATAATGTTTCGGGAGTTGATAAGTCGATTCTGTCATCGTTTCCTATTGTGCTTCCACAAATTCCACTTCCATACTGGCTATCCTGCCGTCCCGTCTCTGATTACATCCTTGTTCAGTCTGTTAATCAGATGGGACTTCTTATTATAATACTCTTCCCGATTACTTCTTTTCCGTCCAAACATATGGCTTATGAGTGTTGATCGCGCGCGGCGATGATATCCAAAAGGTAGTGAGGGGTAAAGTAATTGTCCATGAACTGGTAGTAACCGAGCAAGGGGAGTACGGCCTTGTACTGTTCGGCCAGCAGGCCCTTTTTGATACGTAGGTCACCCGGCCCGGCGATGTCCAGTACGTTCTGGTCCTGGGCCGAGTATGCTTTCCATTCCACCTTGTCCGTGGACGGGTTGCCGCAGCGCGCGAAATTGGTCCACATCTGCATGACGGCCGTGAAGATCTCGTCCGAGTTGTTGGTGCCGTTGAAGGTGCTGCTTGTCCCGAAGCCGCGCATGTCGAACACGAACATGAGCTCCACGGAATGGGCCGCGCCAATCTCCGGATTGCTCGCCGGGTACGACCAGTAGTAGCAGAACGTCTTGTTGAACGCACTCTGCACGTCCAACTGCTGGAGCATGGGCACCCTGAACATGAGCTCATTGATGAACTCCGTCTCGATAAGTCCCGGCTCCGGGGTCCTGCAGACACGCCAGAATTCCTCGTAATACTTCTTGTCCTCTTCCTTCAGGCACTGGGCGGCGTCGCCAACGGCGCGCGTAGCAAACAACTTTTGCTCTTTCAAGCTCAACTCCGGCCCCTCGCCCATAAACAGCCTGGCCTCGTCGGCCGTGCTACCGGCCATGATGGAGATGTGTTTCGCATAGCCCTTCCTGTACAGTTCGACGGGCGCCTCGGGGAGCACTTCCGTTCCGTAGTAGGGGCAGGACGTGAACTGGCCCACCGCCTCGACATACGCTTTCTGGAGTTCCTCTTCGCTCAGCGCCATAATCTCGTCCATCGTCTTGCAGCCGGTGTACTCAAGCAGTGCCTTGGTCTTGCCCTGCGCGGATGCGCAGTCCACCGGGAAGGCCAGGGTGGTGGAGCCGCTCTGGGCGATGACCTTCTGGAAATACCGGTTCGCCTCCTTCAAGACCGGCAGGATGGAGACCGAG
>JAEEQI010000007.1 GCA_016285215.1 Bacteroidales bacterium
ATCTGCGTCCACGAAGATCTTGATGTTCATCTGGTCCCGCAGTTCCTTGCAGGTGAAGATGAGGATGCCTTCTACAATTACTACGTCGTCGGGTTCTACCGTGATGGTCTCGCTGGAGCGGGAACAGGTGATGTAGGAGTAGATGGGCTGCTCTATGCTCTTGCCGCTTTTGAGTTCGCGGATCTGCTGGCACATCAGCTTCCAGTCAATGGCGTCCGGGTGGTCAAAGTTGATGTTCTTGCGCTCCTCCTCGGGCACGTGGCTGGAATCCTTGTAGTAGGAATCCTGGGGGATTACCACTACGCGACCCTGTAACTGATTCACGATGGCCTTTACCACCGTAGTCTTACCTGAACCGGAACCACCGGCAATACCAATGACTAACATAGAAATCGTTTAGAATATAGCAAAGCAGAAATCAAAGAATATTACCTTTTTCTCTAAAGTCCTCCCCTACGGTTAGGGGAGGATTTAGGAGGGGTGATCGTGAAAGCGGGTTAGAACGCGGAGTTCTAAAACTCCGCATTTTTGGGAGTTCTCGGGAACGGGATCACGTCACGGATGTTGGACATACCGGTGACAAAGAGCAGCAGGCGCTCGAAGCCCAGGCCGAATCCGCTGTGCGGAACGCTGCCGTAGCGACGGGTGTCAATGTACCACTCGAGATTCTTGCGGGACATACCCAGCTCATCAATGCGGGCTTCCAGTTTTTCAAGGGAAGCTTCACGCTCCGAGCCGCCAATGATTTCTCCAATCTTGGGGAATAGGACGTCCATACCGCGAACGGTTTTTCCGTCTTCGTTCTGCTTCATATAGAAGGCCTTGATGTCCTTGGGGAAATCTATGAGGATAACGGGTTTGCCAAAGTGCTTTTCTACCAGGTAACGCTCGTGCTCGCTCTGGAAGTCCGTTCCCCAGTGCACCGGGTACTCGAACTTGACGCCGTCTGCGATGGCTTTTTCCAGAATCTCCACGGCTTCCGTGTAGGTGACCTTCTGGAAGGCGATGCCCAGCACGCTCTCCATACGCTCGATGAGGCCTTCGTCGTACTTGTCGTTGAGGAACTGGAGGTCGTCCATACAGTGATCCAGGGCCCACTGAACCAGGAACTTTACGAATTCTTCGGCCAGTTCCATATTGTCGTTGATGTCGTAGAAGGCCATTTCCGGCTCAATCATCCAGAACTCGGCCAGGTGGCGGGGAGTGTTGGAGTTTTCTGCACGGAAAGTAGGGCCGAAGGTGTAGATTTCGCCAACGGCAGTGGCACCCAGCTCACCTTCCAGCTGACCGGAAACGGTGAGGGAGGTCTTCTTGCCAAAGAAGTCTTTGGAGAAGTCCACGTTGCCCCTCTTGTCCAGCGGGATGTTCTTGAGATCCAGCGTGGTTACCTGGAACATATCTCCGGCGCCCTCTGCGTCACTTTCCGTGATGAGGGGAGTGTGGAGGTATACGAAGCCCTTCTGGTTAAAGAAAGTGTGAATGGCGAAGGCCATCTGGTTGCGGATGCGGAGGATGGCACCAAAGGTGTTGGTTCTGAGGCGCATATGAGCCACGCTGCGAAGGAATTCCAGGGTGGTATCCTTCTTCTGGAGCGGGAAGCGCATAGGGTCGCATTCTCCCAGGACCTGGATATCGGTGGCCTGGATTTCTACGGCCTGGCCGCTGCCCATAGACTCCACCAGCTTTCCTCTTACGGAGAGGGAAGCGCCGGTGGTGATTCTCTTGAAGAGCTCTTCGTCAAAGAGTTCGGCGTTGGCTACGACCTGAATATTATTAATGGTAGAACCGTCGTTGAGGGCGATGAACTTAACCTGTTTGTTGCCCCTTTTGGTGCGGACCCAGCCTTTTGCCAGGACCTCGACACCCGGCTGGGTGGCCAGGAGAGCCTTGATTTTGGTTCTTTTGAGAGTTTCCATACGATGCTTTGCTACAATTATGCAAAGATAGCATTTCTTTGCCAATTCGGCAACTGCCGCGGGGGCAGGAGTTCCAGATATTCGAATTTGCTGGGCGAGTTCAGTTTCAGGAAGGCATCCTTGAGGCGGGTCTTGAGCATAGATGCGTCCTTGGCCGATGACAGACCGGCCAGGTGAGCCACCAGCGCGTTGTCAAAACCGGCGGCAAAGTAGGAGAAGGCAAAGAAGTCACTTTCCGGGAGGAAAGGCATATCGGCCTTGAGCCGCTTGAGGATGCCGTCCATTTCCCTGTCCATTTTCTTCTGCAGTTCTCCGTACCCGAAGCCGGGACCGCCCAGCAGATTGAACCTCCCCTTTTTCCAGCGATAGATCAGAAAGTCAGGGTCTTGATAGGGCTTGGCGTCTTTCATCTCTTCGTGTTGCCAGAACCATTCCGTTAGGAACGGGGATAGGCAGGCCAGTTCCTGCTGCATTCTGGTTCTTTGTTCGCGACGTGCCTTGAGCACAGACGCACTCCTTTTGGGGATAGTCTCAAGATTCTTTTTCATAATCTTTTTTGTTAAGAGTTAATGATTGGGAACTGCCGCTAAAATTAGATAGCGGTTTTAAGACTATGAAGAACCTTAGCGTTTTTAATTTTGGTGCTTAATAGCTTGTTATTTAGCGAGTTGTGTAGTTGTTAATCCGTGTTATTTCCTGTAATGAAAAGGTTTTCAGGGCTTTAGGTGTCAATATTTTGAGAGGTGGAGTAAGAACAAAAAAAGCAGCCCCGTAAGGCTGCTTTTTTTATCATATTGCGATGCATTGGATTAGTCCTGCGAAGGTTTTCTTGCAGCATACATAATCTTTAGAGCGGAGCAGCGACGCAGCTCCTGCTTTACATCTGAGACAATACCCATGCGGACGTCTTGGTCTACACGGAGGTTCACGGTCATAAGGGAACGCTCTGCCTCGGACATCGCATCACGTTCGGCGGCGATGAAGTCGCGGATGTCGGCTACACTCTTGAAAGAATCGTTGAGCTGAATACGGGCATCGGTACCGAATTTAGCCTGGTACTGGAGAGTAGGGCTACCGATATTGATGTTGGCACTCAGGTCCTTGCGCTCGAGTTTGGCAACTTCAGATGCGACGGGCATAGTGACTTTCACCTTCTGCTCGGTTTCACGCATCTGGGTGGTTACCATGAAGAAGAACAGGAGCATGAACACGATATCGGACAGGGAGTTGGATGATGCCTGCGGGACTTCCTTCTTATTGCTGGAATTTCCAAATTTTGACATAATTCTTACCTCCTATTATTTTTTACCGGTATCCTTAGGTTCGGCCTCGGAGATGTTCTGAGGTACGACCTTCTTCACGAGATCCTGCTCCTCCTCGGTGAGGCGGGAGAACTTCTTGCCGAAGTTGGCTCTGGAGAACTCGTCACGGAGTTCGTTCACGGCTTTCACCAATTCGTTCTGGACGGCGATGTAGGCCTGGTAGGAAGTACCACGGTCGTTCTGCAGGGAGATAACGCCCTTAGACTTCATATAGGTCTTTCCTTCCACCTCAATGGGCTCCTTTTCGGGGAGGTTGGGGTCGTTGGTGGGGTTGGTGAGGAACTCTTTGATTTTGTCTTTCAAGAGGGAGATATCCATGGCTTCGCTACCGGCAAACAGCTTATCGGCAGAGTTGATTCTGACGATGATGATGTTACGGCGGTTAACCTTCTGATCCTGGGCCTGCTTTTCGTCAGGGATGGGGGGAAGGCGGCGCTGCAGACCTGACTGATCACCCATGGTTGTAGTCATGAGGAAATAGCACAGGAGCAGGAATGCAATGTCAGCCGTAGAACCGATTGCTTCAAATTTTCTTCTTGCCATGGTTACCTTTACTTTTTGCGGATGGTCATGTAAACCTCAGATACGATGATGGACAGGATAGCTGCACCACCAACGAGGTATGCGAGGTTGAGGATGGTGTCGGTCATCTTGAGCTCGGTGGCAGTAGGGAGCTTGGTGCCGGAGTAACCGATAGCGGGTGCGCCGGAGGCAAGCAGGTAGCAGACGCCGAACAGGACGGCTGCGGCCACAACTGCGATACCGATCTTGACAAGGCCCTTGGGGTTGGTGATAGCCGTTACATACAGGCCCACGCAAATCACGGATACGAGAGCGATGCCCAGGACAATGTATGCCCAGTAGAGCAGCGGATCTACAGTGCCGTTGTCTTCTGCAACGGTTGCCGGATAACCCTTAATCATACCCCAGAGCAGAACCGCCACGCTCAGTATCATCAAAACCCAAAGGACGATCTTGACTATTTTGGCGTATTTCTGGTTTTCCATTTTAATGGGAATTAAAGGGGTTGATTATTTCTTGTTGTACTTGACCATAGCGTCCACGAAGCGGATGGAAGAGTCTTCCATATCGATGGACAGAGAGTCGATCTTTGCAATGATGTAGTTGTAGAAGATCTGGAGAATCATAGCTACGATAAGACCACCCACAGTGGTGATGAGGGCCACCTTCATACCGCCAGCCACAACGTTCGGGGAAATATCACCGGCAGCCTGGATAGCGTCGAAGGCCTGGATCATACCGATAACGGTACCAAGGAATCCGAGGGACGGGGCGATGGAAATGAACAGACCAATCCAGCTGAGGCCGTTCTCCATAAGGCTCATCTGAACACCGCCGTAGGAAACGATGGTCTTTTCTACCACGTCAACACCCTGGTCGGCGCGGAGGAGGCCCTGATAGAAGATGGAGGCAACGGGGCCACGGGTCTCACGGCAAACCTTCTTGGCTTCTTCGATACCACCCTTGGCCAGAGCAGCCTCAACATCCTCAAGGAGCTTGGTGGTGTTGGTCTTGGAGAAGGCCAGATAGAGGATACGCTCGATAGCGAGAGCCATACCAATGATCAGGCAGATGATGATCAGGGACATAAAGCCTGCACCACCCTCGATGAACTTGGTCTTAAGGGCCTGGTGGAGCGGAACTTCTTCACCGGAACCGGCGAACAGATCCACAACCTCTTCCTGCTCATCGGCGGGAGCGGATGCTTCCTGGGCGGAGACAATGCTTGCAGTGAAGGTCAGGAGACCGGCGACTGCCAAAAACATGAAAAACTTTTTCATAATCGTTTTTGTGTTGTTAGTTATAAGTTGAATTAGTTAAAAAAAATTATTTCCTATTTGGTCGTGCAATTTAGGAATAAAAAATGGAAATGCCAAGGATTATTTGCTTAATTCGCCACAAAGGTCCTTTTCCAAGAGGGTCTTGACCCGCTTGTTATCCTCGGTCCTGCCCAGCAGGCAGAACAGTTTTCCAAGGGCGGCTTCGGTGGTGATATCACCTCCAGAGAGCACTCCAGCCTGCTTGAGGCTGGCTCCGGTGGCGTAGAGGTCCATATTGACCGTTCCGGACTGGCACTGGGTTACGTTGAGAATGATCTTCCCGCTCTCGCAGGCTTCTTTTAGAATAGCTATAAACCAGTCCTTGGACAGGGCATTGCCCGAGCCATAGGTCTCCAGGATCACGGCGCGGGTCCCCGGATCGGTAACCACCGAGCGCATCACCTGCGGCGTCATACCGGGGTGGACCTTGAGAATGGACACCCTCGTGTCCAGATGGCTCTGAACCCTCAGCTGGGCGTCCCAGTACACGGGTTTGCGGATGAGATCCGTGTTGTAACGGATATTGATGCCGGCCTGGGCCAGGGGAGGGCAGTTGGGGGAAGAAAAGGCGTTGAAGGCCTCGGCGCTGAACTTGGTGGAGCGGTTGCCGCGCAGCAGTTTGGAGTCAAAGAAAATGCAGACTTCCGGTACGCGGGCATGGCCGGTTTCGTCCTTGGCGGCGGCAATTTCTACGGCCGAAATGAGGTTTTCCTTGCCGTCGGTACGGGGAACGCCAATGGGCAGCTGGCTTCCGGTGAACACCACGGGTTTGGCCAGTCCTTCCAGCATAAAGCTGAGCGTGGAGGCACTGTAGGCCATTGTGTCGGTACCGTGCAGGATTACAAAGCCGTCGTAGTCGTCGTAGCGGTCCCGGATGAGTTCGGCCAGGGAGACCCAAAGGGAAGGCTCTACGTCGGAAGAGTCAATGAGAGGGTCAAAAGTGTAGGAATCCAGCCGGACGGCAAACTTGTTGAGTTCGGGGACTTCTTCCTTGATCTGGCTAAAGTCAAAGGGTTTGAGGGTTCCGTCGGTGGGGTCTTCCTTCATACCGATGGTACCGCCGGTGTAGATAATTAAAACGGACGAATTCATAGGCCGAATAAAGTTTCTGCGTTATGAGTGGTTATCTGGGCTATTTCCCGGGTGGTGAGGCCCTTGACCTGGGCCACTTTTTCTGCTATGACGGGAAGATAGGAACTTTCGTTGCGGCGGCCCCGGTAAGGGACGGGGGCCAGGTAGGGGGCGTCGGTCTCCAGGAGGATCTTCTCCAGAGGAATGCGCTCCAGCGTCTTGGCCAGCGAGGCGTTCTTGAAGGTGACCACCCCGCCAATTCCCACGGAGAAGTCTCCGTAGCGGTTGGCCCGCTCGTAAATCTCGAAGCTGGCGGTGAAGCAGTGCAGGTTGCCCCGCAGGTGCAGGTGGGAGCAATCGGCCAGAATGGTGAAAAAGTCCTCCCAGGCATCCCGGAGGTGGATGTTGACCGGAAGGTTCATCTGGGCCGCCATCTCCAGCTGAATCCGCAGCACTTCCTTCTGCTCTTTCATGAATTCCAGTCCCTCGTGGTAATCCAGTCCTATCTCGCCGATGGCCACGATGCCCTTGTCCTTATAGGGCTCCAGGGCATCCAGTTCTTCCCTCCAGTCGTCTTTGACGGAGCCGGGGTAGAGGCCCAGCATCTGGTAGATAACGCCCGGATACCGGTTGCCAATCTTCCACATATCCGGCCGCTCGCGGCTGTCCACGTCGGCCTGGATCATCTTCTCCACTCCGGCATCCAACGCCCTTTGCACGGCGGCGTCTGCATCCGTGAGCAGCCACTCGTCGTAAAAGTGCGTATGCGTATCAATAAACATATAAATACAAAGATACGAAAAAAATCAACTCCAGGATGCGGTAAGGGAGCAGCGACCCAATAAATCGGTGGTGATGATGCCGTCGGCTTCCAGGGAGCCCAGGGCAGCCAGAACCTCGGGGTAGGGTCGCTGAAGACGGGCCGAAATCTCCCCGGCGGAGATGCCCCTTTCGGCCTGGATGGCCAGCCCCACGGGCACCATAGGAGAACCGGGGCCATAGCGCTTGGTAAGGCGGGCCCGGAGAACTACTTCGGGCGGATCCCCGGGCTGATAGGTGGCCCAGGAGCCGCCCTGGCCGCGGTGCCGGTGCTGCCCGCCCAGTCCCAGGGCGTCCACCAACTGCTCCGGCGAAGTGATGATACGGGCCATCTGGGTTTCAATGAGCGAGTTGCAGCCGGCGCTGCGGGTATCGTCCAGCCGGCCCGGAACCACATACACATCGCGGTCGTAGTCGTTGGCATACCGGGCGGTCATCAGCGACCCGCCCTTGCTTTTGGACTCCACCACCACCACGGCGCGAGCCAGTCCGGCAATGATGCGGTTGCGGCGGACAAAGTTCCAGGCCATCGATTCCGTGTGCATAGGGTAGTCGGTGAGGAGGGCGCAGCCCGGACTCCGGACCATATTCATAGCCAGCGGTACGTGCTGGCGGGGATACACTTCCTCAATGCCGGTAGCCATCACGCCAATGGTGGGGAGGCCGCAATCCAGGGCCGTCTGGTGCGATACCCCGTCAATGCCCAGGGCCAGTCCGCTCACAATGGTGGGCGGCACGTGGGCATCGGCCAGCCCTTTGACCAGCTTCTGGCACCAGGCCCGTCCGTACGGACTCATATCGCGGGTTCCCACAAAGGCCACCATAGGCCGAAGGGTAAAGATTTCGGCCGGCGAAGAGCTCCCGTTGAGGTAAATCCCGAAGGGAGGGTCCGGAAGGTCCCGCAGGGGCTGGGGATAATCCTCGTCAAAGAGGGAGATAAAGCGGAAGCCGCCTTTGCGGACGTTTTCCAGTTCCTCTGCCGCCCAGTCCAGCTGCGAGCGGTCCAGATTGTTTTCAAACAGGGCCAGGGCGCTGCCCGCCTCTTCCACCTGCCGGAGGACGGGTTTGGGATGATCTCCAAAAAGCTTGTTCAGGGCACAAGCAGCCACGGTTTCATCGTATGTACTCATGCCCGCAAGATAGGGCACAAAAAAGAAAAACAACACAATCGTAAAAAAGATTGTGTTGTTTCAGACGGTATTTTGTGTGTTTCTTACGATTCTTACACAATTAAAAGTGCGTCTCCGTAGGGTCCAAAACGGTAGCCTTCCTTCAGGGCTTCCTCGTAAGCGGCCATCACACCCTTGTATCCACCGAAGGCGGCCACGCTCATAAGCATCGTGCTCTGCGGGAGGTGGAAGTTGGAAACGATGGCATCCGGAACGGAATAATCGTAAGGCGGGAAAATGAACTTGTTGGTCCATCCGTCAAAGGCGTTGACCTCGTGCGTGGTGGTTACGTAGGTCTCCAGACCGCGCATCACGGTGGCGCCCACGGCCACTACCTTCTTGCCGGTACGCTTGGCCTTGTTGATAACGGCGGCGGCTTCCTCGGTGATGATGAGACGCTCGGAGTCCATACGATGCTTGGAAAGGTCTTCCACATCTACGGTGCGGAAGTGGCCAATGCCCATATGAACGGTGATGAAGGTCTTCTCAATGTCCTTCAGAATCATACGGTTGAAGAGCTCGCGGCTGAAGTGCAGGCCGGCGGCGGGGGCGCTTACGGCACCCTCGTGGGCGGCAAAGATGGTCTGGTAGTTCTCTACATCTTCGGGGGAAGTTCTCTCCTTTACCCATTCGGGAACATAAGGTTCACCCAGGCCGAAGAGGGTTTCCTTGAAATCCTCGTAGGTGCCGTCGAACAGGAAGCGCAGGGTACGTCCGCGGGAGGTGGTGTTGTCAATGACTTCGGCCACCAGGGACTCGTCTTCTCCAAAATAGAGCTTGTTGCCAATGCGGATTTTACGGGCGGGATCCACAATCACATCCCAGAGGCGCTGCTCGCGGTTGAGTTCGCGGAGAAGGAGAACCATAATATCGGCCCCGGTCTTTTCCTTTTTACCGTAAAGACGGGCGGGGAAAACCTTGGTGTCGTTAAGTACAAAGGTGTCTCCTTTGCCAAAATAATCAATGATGTCCTTGAAAATGCGGTGTTCGATAACGCCCGTGTCCTTGTGGAGGACCATCAGACGGGCTTCGTCACGCCAGCGGGGAGGTTCCTGGGCAATGCGGTCTGCCGGAAGATCAAAGTTAAATTGTGAAAGTTTCATTACACGCCGTAATATTGATACTCTTTATATACGCCCTTCTTTGTATAAAAGTTTCACCGAAGTGCCAAAAATAAGTCCCTCCCCCGAGGGGAGGGGTTTCGGGTGGGGGTAACGTGGGTTTAAAAAAAGTGGGTGGGAGGAGTGAAGCGTTAGTTTCACTTCTTTGTGGCGTATGCGTCAAGTCTTGCCTGGGCACCTGCTCTGTCGGTCTCGGTTTCTCCGTTACGGGCCATCAGGGTGAGGTATTTTTTCTCCAGGTTCACGTCTTTTTTGCTGCGGGCCAACAGGATGCCGTTCTTGAGGGCAATCATATTGGCGGGATCCTTCTTGAGCACCTGGTCAAAGTACTTCTGGGCCTTCTTGAAATCCTTCTTGGTAAGGTAGTAGCTGCCCAGGTTGTTTACGAACAGGGGATCGTCCTTGCAGTAAGTGAGCATATACTCGGACAGGCTCTTGAAGGCCTCGGCTCCGCCGGGGGTGCCCAGGCGGAAGAGGGCCACGCAGTAGTCCTGCATAAAGGCCTTGAACTGGTCGTTGCTTACGGACCCCAGTCCGCCGTATTCCCAGGCGGGATGCTGCTTGAAATGCATATCGGCCAGGGCCTTGAGCTGCTGGAGGGTTACGTCCGGGGAGTCCTTCTCGAAGGCCATCATAGCGTCAATCTTGATGAGGCGGTAGTCCAGCTGGTTGGGCTGGGCGGCAATGGCCTGGTCAATGGCCAGGTTGGCCTGGGCGTAGAGCTCGTCGTCGTATTCCGTGATCTCAAAGAAATTGCACTTGTTGCCCAGGGAGTCCGTCATAGGAAGGATGGGCTCCCGGCCCAGATAGCGGTCCTGGGCCAGCTGCTCCACGTGGGAGGTCTGGCAACGGGTGAAGTAGAAGCTGAAGCGGGCCAGCATCTGCTGCACGTCGTCGGGATAGGCGGCTTCCCATTTGTTCAGGAGGGTTTCCACGCCCACGCCGGCGGCGCCCACACGTTCTGTGAGGTTGTTGTACCGGCGCAGGAACTCTTCCTGCGTGTAGGTTTCCTGGGCGGCGGCGCAAAGGGCCGAAAGGGACAGAAGAAGGACAAGGATACGTTTCATCGGATATCCATTTTAATTCGTTTGGCTTTGGGATAAAGGTTGTTGCAGCGCTTGCCCAGGTTTTTGCCCGGGCCCAGGGGCTGCCCCTGGAAACAGAGGGTGACGGGCCCCAGCGGGGCATCGGCCGGCAGCACCACGGCATCGCCGTGCAGGTAATGCAGGGCCGTTTCGCGGTCCACTTCCACCTTCTGGGCGTCGCTCTCCGGCGGCAGCGGACGCTGCGCCTGGAAGAGGCGGAAAACATCGGCCTGGCGTACTCCGGATGCCTCCCCGTGCTTGCGGAGGACGGCGGCGTACTGCCCTTCTCCCGGCACCAGGCCCGGCAGGAGCACCTGGCCGCAGCGGGTGGTGACGGCGGGCGGGAAGTCTTGGGGCGGGAGGATATCGGCCCCCAGTTCGGAGGCTATCCACTCTACGGTATCGTCGTTTTCGAAATGGTTGAAGGTGCAGGTGGAATAGACGAGGAAGCCGCCGGGCTTGAGGGCGGGCCAGATGTCGCGGAGAATACGGCGGCTGCGGGCTGCGCAGAACTCCACCGTCTGGAGCGACCATTCGGCCACCGCCTGGGCGTCTTTTCGGAACATTCCCTCGCCGGAACAGGGGACATCGGCCACCACTGCGTCAAAGAGGGGGCTGTCTCCAAAGGCCGAAGGATCCCGCGACACACAGCCGGTGCGGGGGTCTCCCCAGGTATCGAGGTTACTGCGGAGCACGCCAAAGCGGTTTCTCATAACCTCGTTGGCCAGCAGGGAGAAGGAATCTCCCCAGCATTCCCGCATAGAAGCGGCCAGGTCCGTGCTTTTGCCGCCGGGAGCCGCGCAGAGGTCCAGCACCGTGGCGTCGGGTTCCAGCAGCGGCAGCAACTGGCGGAATACGTGACCCACAAACATAGCCGAAGTGTCCTGCACATAATAGCAGCCGGCGTGGAAGAGGGGGTCCAGCGTAAAGACGGGGCGTTCTTTCAGAAGATAGCCGAAGGGACTCCAGGGAACCTTCCGGGCGTCCGGGAAAGGGCACTCGCGTAGCTTGGCGGGGTTCAGACGAACAGAAACTGAAGGCGCTTCACCGAGCGCCTCCAGCACTTTCTCCGCCGGGCCCACAGAGGCCTTGAGCAGGTTTATGAAATCTTCCGGGAACACTATTTCCCCGCCCATTTCTCTACGTCGAAACCTTCCGGCATCTTGCCGTTGGAGGCATCCACCAGGCCGTCTACCATCTTGTCCAGGGCTTCCTGGATTTTGCCGGAAAGCATCATCTTCATCATAAGATTGAGGTCGGCCTCTATTTCTACCCAGAAATCCGTCTTGTACGGATCTTCTGCGGCGGGCTCAAAGTGGACGAGGATGTGGAAGGCAAAGGGGGCGCCGTAGTCTACCAGCTCAATGCGGGAATAGGGCACTCTCTGGTGCACCTTGACCCCGATATTGAAGCCCTGCACCGTGGCGGTGAGGGTGTCCATATCGGCCGTGATCATTTCCCTTTTGTCTTCCGGGAGCATCCTTACAAAGTTGCTCAGGTCCGTGAACGACATATAGAGTTCGTAGGGCTGGCGGGATACGATGCCGTGTTTGCTTTCTATATTGGTCATAATTTTCTATCTTTGTGCGCTGCAAATATAGCAAAAACCATGCACAAAATCTACTTCGAAAAGCGTTGCATCATCATTTGTTCTCCGGACGACGAAGCCCTGTCCGATCCCAACTGCGTAGAATTCCATATGGGAGAGCGGCTGGACATTGGCGCGCTGGTGAGAATGTTCGAAGTGCAGGACACCCTTTCCCGCATCTACATTCCCTCTACGGACATTGAGCAAAGCTATAGAAGAATCTGTGCCGAATTCAAGGAAGTTACAGCAGCCGGAGGCCTGGTGAGCAATCGCCGCGGAGACTTCCTCCTCATCTCCCGAAACGGGCTCTGGGACCTCCCCAAGGGCCATCAGGAAGCCGGAGAAGACATTGAAGTGTGCGCTATGAGAGAGGTGCAGGAAGAAACCGGCGTGGACCAGCTGGACCTCCGCCGCCTCATCTGCATCACGGATCACGTATACTTCCGCGACAACCTCTGGCACCTCAAGCACACGTGGTGGTACGATATGCTGTACACGGATCCCACCAACCTCACGCCCCAGCGGGAAGAGGATATTACCAAGGCAGCCTGGGTGGCCAAGAGTTCCCTGCCGCCCTTCCTAAAGAATACCTATCCTTCCATTCAGGAAGTGTTTCGAGAGGCCCGGATTTAGGCCTCTTTTTCTTTCTGGTAGAGTTCCCAGGAGTTGTAGAGGTTTTGCCAGATGGCGTAGAGGCCGCCGGCCACGGAAGTGACCGGGGTCATATAGTTGTAGCCCAGCCAGATGAGGAAACCGGTGTTCTTCTGTCCCAGGGCCTGTCCGGCGGTGAGATTGTCCACCGCGTCCTTCTGCATGCGGTGTCCGGTAAAGAACTGGAGGGCGCAGGAGAGGACGGAAATCACCACGATGCCGCCGAAAGCCCAGGGGCCCAGGTGGCTCAGGAGCAGCGCCCGGGTAGAGAGCACCATGGCCAGGGTGAGCCCCACGCCCCAGATATAGAAGGAGTTGGAGGCCCAGCGCATCAGGCGCCGCTGCAGCCGGGGGAGGGTGTAGCGGACCAGCCAGGCCAGCAGCCCGGGCAGGATGAGCACGGGGAAAACCTGGAGGGCAAGATGTCCCACATAGGCCCAGAAGCCCATTTGGGCCGACGGATTCACCAGGGGAATCACCAGCGGAATCAGGAAGGTTCCGGCCAGGTTGATAATCACCAAATAGGTGACGGTTCCCGCCAGGTGGCCGCCCAGGCGGTCGGTGATGACGCCGGCGGCCGATGCGGTGGGGCAGATCATACATAGCATGGCGCACTCTACCAGCATCCGGATGGGGCCGGGCTGCAGCAGAATAACGATGAGGGCCAGCAGCAGGAAAGAACCCACCTGGATGCCCAGGGCCTTGAAATGCCAGCTCCGGAGCTTGAGGTCGTGCGGCGAAGTCTTTACAAACTGGAAGAACAGAAGCGCGGCAATGACCAGCCGCTGCCCTTCCGAGGCCGCCAGATGCAGCCACTTGCCGTAGGGATGCAGGGTAGGGCTGAAATGGTACATCACATAGAGGCTGATGCCCAGCACGATGGCGGCGGGCAGCATCCACTTTCTGATGAGGGAGGCCAGGTTATTCATCGTGCGGAACCAGCGGGCCAAAGAGCCGTTCTATATAACGGTCCGTGAAACGCATACAGATGCCGGTGAAGAGGGCCAGGATGAGCGTACCCTCGCGGATGACCACCGTGCTTCCGTTTCCGGTAAGAAGGCCGAAGGAGAACCAGGCAAAGGCAGCCGTCATCACCACCAGAGCTACGTCTACAATGATTTTCATAGTGCTGAACGGCTTGCGGAGGACATCGGCCAGGACGGCTACAATCTGGTCACCGGCCAGGATCCAGCCCTTTCCTATCACCTCCAGCTTGATGCCAATGGCCGTGATAACTACCGAGGCCAGGCTCAGCAGAACCTGAACGGCATAGTTGGTGGCCGGGTTGGAAATGGCATCGAAGAGCCAGATGGCGGCATCGCACATATATCCGAATACAAAGGCGGCCGGGATTTGCATCAGGTAACGGAGCTTAAAGCGTTTGCCCAGAATCAGGGCCTGGGTGGCAATGAACACCAGGTGCATCATCCAGGTAAACGTGCCCACGCTGATGCCCGTCCACCTCAGGTTGAGGATGGTGGGAGGGCAGGAAGGCGGAGAAATGCCCAGGTTGGATTTGATGGAAATACCCACGCCCAGAGCCACTATGACCAGGCCCAGGGTGGAGATTCCGTATCGTATAGCTATATTCTTAAGTTTCATAGAAAAACTTCCGGTTCGGGGATGCAAATATCCGCATTATTGTGTAATTTTGCAAACCGTATTCTTACTACTTATTAACCAAGTCCTATGAAAAAAGCATTGATTATTATGATGTCTGCACTTTCCTTTGCAGCCTGTGCCCCCAAGAGCGGCGCTCCCGCACTGGATCTCACAGACCTGGACACCACTGTTAGCCCCAAGGCCGATTTTTATCAGTACGCCACCGGCGGCTGGCAGGTAAAGAACCCGCTCAAACCGGAGTTCTCCCGTTACGGAAGCTTTGACGCTCTCCGCGAACAGGCTCAGGAAAACCTGAACGCCCTGTTCCAGAGTATGACTTCCACCGAAGCCGCTTTTGGCACCGTGGACCAGAAGATTTCCGACCTTTACAAGATGGCTATGGACTCCACCAAGCGCAATGAACTGGGAGCCCAGCCCATCCAGCCTTATATCGCTGAGATTCAGGCCGTCCAGTCCAAAGAGGAACTGGCCAAGCTTCTTGGTAAAATGAACATCTACGGAGACGGCGGCTTCTTTGGCGCCGGCGTAGAGGCCGACCTCACCAACAGCGATCTCCAGGTCCTTTACCTGGGCCAGGGCGGTCTGGGTATGGGAGACCGCGACTACTATCTGCTGGAAAGCAACAAGGCCCTCAAGGAGGGTTACGAGGCTTTCCTGGTAAAGGTGCTCAACCTTTGCGGCATCCAGAACGCAGAGACCGTAGCTGCCAAGGATCTGGCCTTTGAAACCGCAATGGCACAGATTGCCTGGCCCCGCGAGAAGAATCGCGACATGCAGGCCATCTACAACCCCATGTCCACCGAGGAAATCTGCAAGGCCTGGCCCGAGCTTCGCTTTGACACCATGTGCGAAGTAGTGGGAATTGCCCCTCAGGAGAAGATCATCGTCCAGCAGCCTTCCTACTTCCAGGGCCTGAACGACCTCTTTGCCAAGACCGACATCGAAACCCTCAAGTCCTATCTGCTCTGCCAGTTCGTTTCCGGCCAGACCGGAGCCCTCTCCGACGAGTTCTACACCGCCTCCTGGGAGTTCTTCTCCCACCAGATGGCCGGCGCCCAGGAAGAGACTCCCCGCTGGAAGCGTGCTATGAGCGTTCCCAACAGCCTGCTGGGAGAAGCCGTGGGTAAGATGTACGTAGAGCGTTACTTCCCCGAGAGCTCCAAGCAGAAGATGGTTACCCTGGTAGAGAACCTCCGTACCGCCCTGGGTCAGCACATCACCGAGCTGGAGTGGATGAGCGAGGAAACCAAGGTCAAGGCCCAGGAGAAACTGGCCGCCTTCACCGTCAAGATTGGTTATCCCGACAAGTGGAAAGACTACAGCACCCTGGAGATCAATCCGGAGAACTCCTATTATGAGAACCTCCGCAACGCCAGCGCCTGGTATGTCAAGGACAACCTGAGCAAGATGGGCCAGCCCACCGACAAGACCGAGTGGGGCATGACTCCCCAGACGGTGAACGCCTACTACAATCCCACCACCAACGAGATTTGCTTCCCGGCTGCCATCCTCCAGAAGCCCTTCTTTGATCCCAACGCAGACGAGCCCGTGAACTACGGTGGCATCGGTGTGGTCATTGGCCACGAGATGTCCCACGGCTTTGACGACCAAGGTTCCATGTTCGACGCCAGCGGCAATATGAAGAACTGGTGGACCGCCGAAGACAAGGCCAAGTTTGACGCTCTGGGAGACAAGCTGGTAGCCCAGTTTGACGAGGTTGAGATTCTGCCCGGTGTACACGCCAACGGCCGTTACACCCTGGGTGAGAACATCGGTGACCACGGCGGCCTGTCCATCGCTTTCACCGCTATGGAGAACGCCACCGCCGGCCAGAAGGATCCCATGATTGACGGCTTCACCCGTGCCCAGCGCTTCTACCTGAGCTACGGCGCCATCTGGGCCCAGAACATCACCGACCAGGAGAAGGCCCGCCTTACCAATATGGACGTGCACTCGCTGGCCAAGAACCGCGTGAACGTATCCATCCGTAACTTCCAGACCTTCTTCGATGCCTTTGACGTGAAGGAGGGTGATCCTATGTTCCGTCCCGAGGCAGAGCGCGTCCACATTTGGTAGCGGATCGCTTCATATCGAGAAAACTGACTTTTCAAGGAAACGTGGCGGCGGTGGCAATCGCCGTCAGTTTCTTTGTTATCATCGTGGCAGTGGCCGTCAGCTCCGGTTTCCGGCATCAGATCCGGGAGGGAGTGGCGGCCATGGCCGGCGATGTAACCATTGCCCCGTTCCCCTCGGGGACCGATGACCCCGAATCGTTGCCCGTGCATCTTCCCGAAGAGGAGGCCATCCGGGCTCTTCCCGGGGTAGTGGACATAAAGCCCGTAGCCGTGCGGGCCGGCATTGTGAAAAACGGGGAAACCGTACACGGTGTTCTGGTAAAGGGACTCCCCAACCAGTCCGGGGAAGACCTTTCCGTCTCCATCCCGCAGCGCCTTGGCGAAATCCTGGGCGTAGGGGTAGGGGACGACTTAACTACCTACTTTGTGGGAGAGAAACTCCGGGTGCGCAAGTTCCACATCACGGAAGTCCACCGGGACCTCTTGGAACTGGACGACAACCTGCTGGTCTATGCCCGCCTGGAAGATATCCAGCGTCTCAATGGCTGGACGCAGGAGGAAGCCTCCTCCCTGGAAGTGAGCATCCGGGAAGGGGCCGATGCCAACAGGCTGGCCGTGAATATCGGCTCTCTCCTGGAAGACTATTACGTACTGTCTTCCCGGCAGAGTTATCCGCACGTTTTTGACTGGCTGGACCTGTTGGATTACAACGTAATCATTATCCTCATTCTGATGACGGTGGTGGCCGGTTTCAATATGGTGAGCGGCCTTCTGATTATGCTTCTGAGAAACATCTCCACCGTAGGAACCCTCAAGACCCTGGGAATGGACAACCGCGCCATTGGCCGGCTCTTTGTGCGGATAGGGGCCAAGGCGGTGCTTAAGGGTATGCTCATTGGCAATGCCGCCGCCCTGCTGTTCTGCCTGTTGCAGGGCACCCTGCATCTCATTCCCCTGGACCCGGCCAATTACTTTGTGTCCTGGGTCCCGGTAAGGGTTAGTCTGTTATGGATAATAGGGGCCGATGCCATAGCCTTCGCCGGCATCCTCCTGCTTTTGTGGCTGCCTTCCCGCGTGGTGGCCCGAATTGACCCGGCCCAAACGGTCAAGGCCGACTGATCTAGCGGGGATACAGTTTACTATAATAAGAATAGGTGTTGAGGACATTCTCCACGTAGGCACGGGTGTGATGTCCTTCCGGAAGCTGCGTCTTGATGTTGTCCCAGCGGGAGGCGTCCAGCCCCTGGGCCTGGGCCTCTTCAATGAGCTGTCCCACCTTGCCTTCTCCCATATTGTAGGCGGCCAGGGCAAACTTGGTGGCTTCCACGGGGTCGGAGGCCGTATCAGAGAACATCTTCTCCAGCTTTTTCAGATAGCGGGAGCCCACGCCAATATTGGCCGAAGGGTTGAGCAGCATCTCGGCCGTATAGCGCTTGCTGCGGATCTGCATCAGACCCAGGGCGCCCTTGGAGGAGTTGGCGTCGTTGTGGAAGCGGGACTCGTGGTACACCACGGCGGCCAGCAGACGCCAGTCCCAGCCTATGCTGTCGGCACTGGCGCGGAGGATGTTGTCGTACTGGCTTATGGAGGTAAGACTCACCGTTTTCCCGGAGAAATACCGCTTCTGCATACGGTTGAAACGGGCCGAAGCCGTGAGTTCGGTAATCCACTGATTGATATGGCGGAGGGCTTCCACCTCGTCTTCCCGCACGGCCCAGACGCTGCCGTCGGCAAATGCGCGGGAGGTGGCCAGACCGTCCAGAAGGCTGTCCGGAGGATCGTTGGCTACCACCATGTCCAGGTTGCCGTTCCGGAGCGAATCCAGCACGCTAAGATCCCGGCAGAGGATGATATTTACATCCAGTCCCTTGTCATCTGCGTATTTGTTAACCAGCGAACGGTGGAAAGCGTCGTCCTGGGTAGGGATGGCGCAGCGGAGGGTTTCTTCCGGCGGGGGTGCGTTGACAATCTTGGTACTTCTAATCGGGATGAGCAGAAGGACCAGTGCCAGCGCGGCCGCGTATGCCAGGGTTCTGCGTTTCATACCATTAGAATCTTAAGCCTCCGGAGCTGGAGGAACTTCTTCCTCCTGAAGAGCCGCCACCGCTGCCCAAGGAGGAACTGGCCCGGGCCGAAAGGGTCTTGGCAGCACCCAGGCGAGGGTAGAAGGGCCAGCTTACGCCCACTTTGATCATAGCGGGCGCCTGGATATAATGGTGGGCTGTGAAGTAGTCGTGGGTCTGCATAGGCCAACCCTTACCGGCGTTCTCCCACTTGATGAAGATGCAGCATTTCTTCCACTGCATATTTACAAAGACATCAAAGATGGGCGTGTTACCGTATTGTTCTTCGTTCTGCTGGTGGAAGACTCCGGCCACCGGGTTATAGGCAGGGGCGTACCACAGCGTGTTGTAGCGGACATTGGCGCCAATCTGCATCTGCAGCACCTTGGGGTCTACGATATTGAGCTGAACATACCAGCGCAGGTTGAGGGCCAGAAGGGGAAGCGGCAGCACCTCTTTGTTGGAAGAGAACTGCAGCAGGGCCGAATTCTCCAGGTGCACCGGTCCAAACACGAAATCCTTGGTAAGGCCGGCCGAGAGTACGCTCATAGGCTCTACATTTTGCCTTGCAACGGCCAGGGTATCGTAGTAGATGTTGTTTTTGAGAAGGGCATATCCCACGTGGGCGTGGAGCCTCCATCGGGGGATGTCCAGGCGGCCCTGAATGCGTGTGGTGGATACTTTGGAGAAATCGTTGTTCCACTTGAAGTGGTTGGAGTAGAAGTGCTGCTCGTAAAACTCCGGTTCCTGCAGGCGGGTCTCAAAGTGGGCGCTCAGGGAGATGGGGCTGCCGGGATCCCGTCTGAAGGGATAGAAGCTGACCTTGGCGTTGGCCCGCACAAAGAAGTCTCCGGCTTCGGCCCCGGCAAAGTTGATGAGGCCGGTGGCATCCCACTGGAGGTATCGGCCCAGAAGGCCTTCGGCCCCTACATAGGTGTAGAAGCTGTTCCATTTGTGGGTGTTGTTCTTGTAGAGGACCTCGTTGGGCGACTGGAGGTAGAAGGTCTGGAACCGGTTGCCTATACCGCCTTCTATCTTGGAGACCAGGGCGTTCTCCTTCCAGGGCTGGAAGCGCAGGAAGAGGCGGTTCTCCAGCCTCATTGTACGGAGGGAGTCGGCGCTCTTGTTGGGGTTGATGAAGAACTGGTCCCGGTAGAACTGGCTCAGGTACGTGTCCGTATTGTCTGCGTACTTCTTGGAATAGGTGCTGTACTCCGAAGACGTGCCGATGTAACCTGTGGTGATGTTGGTATTCACCGTATCGGACGGCACCCAGGTGGTGTCTCCGCGGTGACGCAGTTTCTCAATGAAATCGAAGGGGATGCGGTAGCTTTGGTCGTAGAAGACGGTCATCTTCTTGAAGCGGTTGCTGGCGGCAGCCAGATTCACGTCCACTTCCCGCACGTCTACCAGCGTATCCAGAATCCAGTAATTGTCCTTGGCACCGCCGCTCTCCGTGCGCGATCCGTGGTTGTAGATGAAACCGCCGTGGGCCAGGTATTTCTTGCCCAGGTAGTTGCCGCTCACAAAGTAGTTGCGGTTGTCCGTGTGCTCGTTCTTGAGGATACCGGCGCCGCCGTAACGCTTCATTTCGGCCGTTACGTTGAGGGCCGGCAGGATGTTCTGGGTGGTGAGTACGCGGAAGGCATCGGCCGCTACGGTCTGGTTGGAGAAGATGTTGCCGTAGTACTCCAGCTCCGTGTAAGGGGTCTTGGTATTGAACTGGGGCAGGTTGTCCGGCGTGTAGGACCAGGTCTCCAGATTCCGGTAGTAGGACGTGGTGGTTTCCTTGTCCCTGAGGAACCAGTTGTAGGTCTGGGCGGCCGAACCGGGCATACCCAGCCAGGTGGCTCCCACGTCTTCCCGCATAAAGGGATAGTCGTAGAAGTGGTAGTTGTACGTGGTATCCCACTCAAAGAGGGCTATGCTGTTGTAATAGCGGTCGTGTTTCCAGGTAACCAGGCGCTTGTACAGCAGGGAATCGGGCAGGTAGGAGGTTTCCAGGATACGCGGAGTGTTCTGGATAATGCTGTCCTTGCGGCGCTGGAGGCTGTCTTTGCGGTGGAGGATGGAGTCCTGGCGGCGGCGCAGGGCGGGAAGTGTCACGTTCTCGTTGGTCCAGCGCTTTCTTTCGGCCCGGGTCATAGAAGCCCATTTCTTGTCCCAGGCGGCTTTGGCGGCTGCCGTAGAATCGGCCAGGAACAGGGAGTCAATGCGGGGCCAGATGAGGCTGTCGCCTTCGGCCTTTAACGAATCCACCACCCAGCGGTGGGTGTAGCTGTCTTTGGTGGCCACATACCACTCGTAAAGGAAAGGGTTTGTGTACTGCAGGCTGTCCGGCACGCGCATAGTGTCTCTGGCAAAGACCTTGGGAAGGGTGTCCGGTACGTCTCCAAAGAGATCGAACTCTTCTTCTTCCACCAGGGCGGTGTCTATCTTGGCTTTCTTGACCACGGTATCCCGTACCGCCGCCGTATCCCGTTTTACCACCACGGTGTCCTTGGCTGCGCCCGGGAAATAGGAGTGCAGGCGGGACACCCGGGAGGCTTCCACCCCCACGGTCTGAGCCGCAATGCTTCCCGCTATGGCCAGCGGAACCAATATGTCACTCCATATCTTTGCCATATCCCCGCAAAGTTACGAATAATATTCTTATATTTGTAAAGTTAAAACTATTACAACTTTTATGGCAGATTTTAAATACGCGCCCATGTTCCAGCTTGGCGCAGATACTACAGAGTACTACAAGATTCCCGGTTCCGAGAAACTCGTTTCCACCGGTGACTTCGAGGGTCACAAGATCCTGAAAGTGAGCCCCGAGGCTCTTACGCTGGTGGCCCAGCAGTCTTTCCACGACTGCCAGTTTATGCTGCGCCGTGCCCACAACCTCCAGGTGGCCAAGATCCTTAGCGACCCTGAGGCCTCCGACAACGACAAGTATGTGGCCCTGCAGTTCCTCCGCAATGCAGAGACTTCTGTAAAGGGCGTGCTTCCCTTCTGCCAGGACACCGGTACCGCCATTATCCACGGAGAAAAAGGCCAGCAGGTCTGGACGGGCTTTGAAGATGAGGAAGCCCTTTCGAAGGGTGTGTTCAACTGCTACACCCAGGAGAACCTCCGCTACAGCCAGAACGCTCCGCTGGATATGTACAACGAGGTCAATACCAAGTGCAACCTCCCGGCCCAGATTGACATTGAGGCCACCTGCGGCAACGAGTATCATTTCATTATGGTAGCCAAGGGCGGCGGCAGCGCCAACAAGACGTATTTCTATCCTATGACCAAGGCCACCATCCAGAACGAAGGCACCCTCATTCCCTTCCTGGTGGAGAAGATGCGTTCCCTGGGTACGGCAGCCTGCCCTCCCTATCACATTGCCTTTGTCATTGGCGGCACCTCGGCCGAAAAGAACCTCCTCACCGTAAAGCTGGCCAGCATCAAGTTCTATGATAACCTGCCCACCACCGGAGACGAGACCGGCCGCGCCTTCCGCGATATCGACCTGGAAGAAAAGCTCCTGAAGGAGGCCCAGAAGATCGGCCTGGGTGCCCAGTTCGGCGGCAAGTACCTGGCCCACGATATCCGCGTAGTCCGTCTGCCGCGCCACGGTGCCAGCTGCCCCATCGGTATGGGCGTAAGCTGCAGCGCAGACCGCAACATCAAGTCCAAGATCAACGCAGACGGCGTCTGGATTGAGAAGATGGACACCAACCCCTCTGAGCTGATCCCCGAAGCTCTTCGCCGTCCCGGTGAAGGTCCCAAGGGCATTGAGATAGACCTGGACAAGGGTATTGATTCCGTAAGGGCAGAACTTACTAAGTATGCCGTAGGTACCCGTGTCAACCTGAAGGGCACCATCATTGTGGCCCGTGACATTGCCCACGCCAAGCTCAAGGCCCGTCTGGATGCCGGCGAGGATATGCCCGCTTACTTCAAGGACCATCCCATCCTGTATGCCGGTCCGGCCAAGACTCCGGCTGGTATGCCTTGCGGCTCTATGGGTCCCACCACAGCCAACCGTATGGACCCGTATGTAGATGAATTCCAAGATCACGGCGCTTCCCTGGTTATGATTGCCAAGGGTAACCGTTCCCAGGTGGTCACCGACGCCTGCAAGAAGCACGGCGGTTTCTACCTGGGTACCATCGGTGGCGTAGCCGCCGTCCTCTCCCAGAGCAGCATCCGCAGCATCGAGTGCGTAGAGTATCCCGAGCTGGGTATGGAAGCCATCTGGAAGATCACGGTGGAAGATTTCCCTGCCTTCATCCTCGTGGACGACAAGGGAAATGACTTCTTCAAGACCATTGGCTTGTAATTGTCATACCGAGCGAAGCGAGCGTATCTCAAAAAGACACACTAATCACTATCTGATATGAAAAAATACGTATGTAACATTTGCGGGTACGTTTACGACCCGGCCGTGGGAGATCCCGATGGCGGTATTGCTCCCGGAACTCCTTTCGCTGACATCCCTGCAGACTGGGTATGCCCCGTTTGCGGCGTAGGCAAAGATGATTTCTCCCCGGCAGAATAAGCCCAATTGAGTATTCTGGCCCCCGGATCTTAGGACCCGGGGGCTTTTTTATGCAAAAAATTTTGAAAATTTTAGTACCTTTTATTGCAAAGTACCAAAAATTATTTATATCTTTGCATCGGAAAATAATTTTAAATCGATAGAACTCATGAAAAAAGTTGTGAACGCTTGCCTTGGAGGGCGCAACTTCACCCTCGAAGAAGATGCTTACCAGCGTCTGGGGCGCTATCTGGATCATTTCAAGGCCCGTCTCACCGTGCCGGAGAGCCAGAAGGCCGAAGTGATGGAAGAGATTGAAGGCCGCATTGCAGAACTCTTCTCGCAGGAAGTAGGGGAGAGCGGACGTGTGGTCACGCTGGAGATGGTGGAAAAGGTAGCCGCTACCCTGGGAATGCCGGACGGCACCCGGGACGAGAATACCTCCTCTGCCACCGGCCCCGCTATGGTGGCCCGTCCCAACCGGAAACTTTACCGCGATCCGGATGAGAAGAAGGTAGCCGGTGTTTGCTCCGGTCTGGCCCTCTACTTGGACGTGGACGTAACCCTCATCCGAATCCTTATGCTGGTAGCGTTTGTCTGCGGCAGTGCCGGATTCTGGATTTATGTCATCTTCTGGATTGCCGTTCCGCTGGCCGATACACCCGCCAAGAAGTGCGAACTCAGAGGCCTGGCACCTACAGCCGAAAATATGTCCCGTTTCACCACTTATAGAAAGTAATTATGGAGAACAGTAACGACAACGTACGCGCTCAAATGCGCAAAGGCGTGCTGGAATACTGTATCCTTTGTATTCTGAGCCGCAAGGAAGCCTACGCTTCCAATATTCTGGAAGAACTCAAGACCGCCAATATGCTGGTGGTGGAAGGCACGCTGTACCCGCTTCTGATTCGTCAGAAGAACCAGGGCCTGCTGTCTTACCGCTGGGAAGAAAGCCCCCAGGGCCCGCCTCGCAAATATTATGTAATTACCGATAAAGGCCGCGAACAGCTGGCCGAAATGGATGCCGCCTGGCAGGAGATGGTCCAAAGTATCGAAACCTTAAAACAGTCATAACCCAATGAAAACTACAGAACAGATCAGCGTGGGCGGATACGCTTTCATCCTGGAACAGGACGCATCGCAGGCCCTTGGAAAATATATTGCCGAACTGGAATCCCACTACCTTCAGCAGGAAGGGGGAAAGGAAATTATGGAAGGCATTGAGGAGCGCGTGGCCGAACTCCTGCTGGACAAGTGCGGCAACGGTCGCGTAGGAACCCTGGAGCATGTTCAGGCCGTGATTGACGTGGTGGGCCGTCCCGAAAGGATTGAGGCCGATGACCCCGCCGCCGAAGCCCCCGCAGGGGAAAAGCCCCGCAAGCGCCTCTTCCGTGACCTGGCTCACAAGAGCCTGGGCGGCGTGTGCAGCGGTCTGGCAACTTACCTGGACATTGAGGTGTCCTGGCTTCGGATTGGATTCATTGTCCTGACGCTCATCAACTTCTTTGGCGGTATACGTTCGGGTATGTGGAGCCTTACGGTCCCGGGTATCTACTGCATCCTCTGGCTGGCTATGCCGGCCGCCCGTACGGCGCAGGACCGCTGGGCTATGAGCGGAGAGAGCGGCTCGGCCGACGAAATCCGCCGCAACGTGCAGTCCGGCATCCGTGAAATGGGAGACACGGCCCGTGAAGTGGCCCACTCGGACTTTTTCAAGCAGTTTGGCCGTATCTTCCTGATTATCATCGGCCTGGTTCTTCTTATTACCGGTACTTCGGGGTTGGCTTCCATCTCGGTGCTCAGCCTCAAAGGCGTGGATCTCTTTGGCGTACCCTATATGGAGTTTATGGATGAACTGTCAGAGCATGCCCCGGTCTTCCTGGACCTGATGAACACCACCTGGGTCATGGTGCTGGTGGCCCTGGCCGTGATTCTTCCTTTTGTGGGAATCCTTTACGGGGGCATTCAGATGATCTTCGGCTTCAAATCCCCTTCTTGGAAGCCCGGGCTGGTGATTTTTGTGCTGTGGCTCATCATCCTGGTGGTCCTGGGCGTCCTGGGATTTGCCGGAATCATCTCTACCGAAGGTTTTTAGTTTAGTTATAAGTTATTTTTCCAGACGGCCTTTCACCAGTTTCCATTTGCCGGCTGCAAAGTCGGTGGCGGAATACACCAGGTGGAGGGCCGTTTCTTCCGGAAATTGAAGCCCGGCTGTGCCGGAGGCAATCCGAAGAAGCTCAACCTCATCGGGGGAGGAAGAACCCAGCAGGCAGGAGCCGCTGTCCTCTCCCCTCTCAAAAGTCATTTTGAGGGCCGGCTGCGTGAGCGGCTGGTCCTCGTCGTCTACCAGGATGGCGCTGCGGAAAGTCTCAAAATTGATGGCCTTGGTGTACTTGACCGCCACCATTTTCTTGGGCCAGGCGCCGGGTCCGTTGTGGAACGGGCTCTCGAACTGGTCCAGGTACTCGTCCAATCCGGCAAAGATGTAGAACATGCCCTGGTGGGGAAGTTTTCCTTCCGGATCCAGGGGTGCCAGGTCTTCGCAGTCTATCTGGCAAACGAAGGTGAGGGGGTAGTCGTAGGTGCCGTCTTCGTCCGTCACTTCCACCGTGGGGTATTCCATATCGGCCGGTAAATCCGGGTCTCCCCACCATTTGGAGGAGCAGAAGAGCTCGGCCTCGCTTTCCTGAACTTTGATGGAGATGGGCATGGCTTATTCGTCTTCTCCGGTTTGTTTGTACTGGGCCGTTATCTTGATGCCGTCGTCGTAGTAAGTAAACTCCACCACGGTGACGGGAGAGGTGATTTCTCCGTCTTCGGTGGCGCCGGCAACCAGGGTATACGCCGTTCCATTGACGAGGTGGTCTGCCTTCAGGTTATAGGACTCGCCTCCTTGGGAATACATTTCTCCCATAAACCCGTATTCATCCAGCATGTCCAGCAGATGGTAGAAGTATCCATAGGACCACAAATAGTTGTCGTAGATACGTGCAGAGAGGTCGTAGTCCCAGTAGTAGACCCGGTCGGGATCTGAAGGGACGATGTCCAGGATGCCGTTATCCATCTTGATGGCAAAGTCCATATCCTCCATATCGATGGGAAGGGTATGGAGGGTGGCGGACTGAATGTTGTCCATCACCTCAAAGGTTTTGGGATTTATCTGATAGACGACGAGCCTGTATTCGGTATCGGGCCCAAGGGTGGTGGCACGGATGGTGCGGGAACCCCGCATATAGTACATATCCAGGAAGGTGGTAATCCGCTCCGCATCTTTCTTGATGATTTCGTAGGACTCGAGGTAGCCTTCCGTGAAGAAGCGGGCCAGTTCCCTATCCGTCATCTTATACTCTTCGGTAACGCTGGGAACCAGGCCGTATCCATACCAGGCGTTAGGGTCTTCAGGATCCATACTGAAGATGATCTTGCTTCCCTTCACCTCTTCCACCTTCATATGGAGCGGAACGGCGGTGGTGACATCGATTTCCAGAGGGGTGCAGCCGGCAAGCAGCAGCATGCAGACCGCTAAAATGCTGGCGTTTCTCATGGCAGATCTTTATAAACGGTGAGGATGAATCGGATGCAGCCCATGGCGTGTGTTCCGTAGTCTCCAAAGTCGTAGCGGACGTTGTGGCCCTTGAAAAACTGTTCGGCCTTCTGGGCGTTGATGAACGGCACGGTCTGGTCCTGCCGGCTGTGGAACATATAGATGGGGCTGAATGGCAGGAAGTTGAGCGTGGAGTTGTTGAGCAGGGCCGAATACAGGCGGGCGGTGGTGCCGCTGTGCTTGTCCCGGCCTTCATCGGTCATGATGTCGTGGAGGTCGTTGGTCTGGATGAACGTGTTGATCTCCTTGACCGTGTATTTCTTGGAGTTGATCCACTCGTTGTAGTGCTCCAGCAGGTTGGGCTTGAAGAAATCGGCCATATCCAGTCCCAGCTGTTCTCCCTCGTTCACGCCCTGGACAATCATAGGGATGGCGCAGGGAATGCCGGTGATGCCCGTTTCCATGGATACGTCAAAGGTGGCCGCCAGTTCGTAGGGTCCGCCTCCGCAGTACGTCATCTTGATGGGGAAAACGTTGGGGAACTCATCCTGGATCATATCCATCACGGCCAAGGTGGTGGAGCCGCCCTGGGAGTAGCCGAAGAGGATGACCTCCTCGCTCTCGGGCTCGCGGCCGATGTGCTTGAGGTAGGGTCTGACCGCCAGGCCCATATCCACCACGCTGCGGGCGGTGCTTTCCGTGTGCATATACGGATGGACCCGGTCTTTGGTAATGCCAAAGCCAATGTAGTCCGCTATGGCCACTGCGTATCCCTTGGTGGCCAGCAGGGCCTCCAGCGGGAAGGTTTCCGAAGGGCATTCAAAGTTGGCGCCAATGGTGTAGTGGCTTACCAGGATAAGGTTCTTGACGGGCCCCTTGGCGGGAAGGATCAGTTTGCCGGAGAGCTTGATAGGGGAGCCGTCCGTGTCGTGGCCTTTGTAAACGCCGGCAATGTGGACCAGGCTGTTGCTGTTGACCACGCCCAGCAAGTCCCTTACCAGCGCCATGGCTCCGGTACTGGCTACCTTGGTCTGGGGTTCCAGTTCGAAGTCTTCCATAAGGGCGACTTCCGGGTTCAGGGAACCGTCTTCCAGGAAGAAATCGTCGGTCTTGACGGAGAGGACCTGGAAAGTTTCAAAATCTACATACTCTACCTCGGGGTGGTGGCAGGCCGCCAGAGCCAGGCAAAGCAGCAGGCTGTATCTAAGTTTCTTCATGGTCTACCAGGAATAATTAACGCTAACCGATATCAGGCGGGAGCCCAGCATATAAACCTTGTTGGCATTCAGCAGAGAAGTCATACCTCCCAGTTCCAAGGTGCCGGTCCAGGGGCCCTTGCCCACCTGGACGCCCAGGAGGGTTACGTTCACGACAGGGGCCAGTTCGGTGTTTTTGGCGTTGTCAAAGGCTACCATAAGCCCGGCGGCGAAACCGCCGTAGAGCTGGACATAACGGGTGTTGAGGCAGGTAAGCCTGAGCGTGGGGAGGATGCTAAGGTCGTAGTTGCGGGAAGAGGTGGTCTCTTTCCAGAAAATGCCTTCGAAATCCGTCTGGAACCCCAGGCTTACAACCTGGTTGAGCCGATACTGGTATTCCGCGAAAATGTGGCCGGTGTAGCCCAGATTCTGCCTGCGCACACCCGCCTGGGTTGGAGAGGCTCCTTCGTGGAAGGCCAGGGTTTCGAAGAGAGGGTCCCCCCATCCCAGGCGAACCGTATGGCGCTTGAAAGGAGGGTTTTTGGCTTCTGCCTGGCACAGCAGGACTGTGCCAAGCAGAAGGGTAAAAATGAGTCTTTTCATCATTATTTGATAAAGTCGTGGGAAGCGGTCATAGCCTTGGGATCCAGGGCTTCGTCCAACTTCTCCTTGGTCATAAGGCCGTGTTCAAGAACCAGGTCGTA
>JAEEQI010000145.1 GCA_016285215.1 Bacteroidales bacterium
TCACCAAGGCCAAATACGAGAACGGCAAAGCCACCACCACCGAATTCAACGAAGCCCTCACCCGTCTAGTGAAGGCTCAGTCAGATTCAGTCCAGGCCACTTACGAGTGCCTGTACCAGACTTCCCTGGTAGATTTCTACCGCGGAGGCCAGTTGAAACTGTAGGGCCGGGGGCTTACGGGTCCCCCTTTTACTCCCCTCTCCGCCGCAGCCAGCACTTTTGCCCAAAATCGCTTGCTGCGGCGTTCTGCGTAACGTGACAGCAAGCGAAAAGTGTCAAAAGTGCGGGGCGCGGTGTAAGGCTAGTTCTAACGTATTATCAATGTGAGAGATTCTAAAGAAAAGGCATAAGGATTTATCTCATAATCATTTGATTAATATCCGATTATAAGGCAAAATGATTGATTCTATTTTTCTTGTGAAAGATGAAAGAATCTATTTCCTTTGTCTTATGAATATCAGGAAAAAAAGAGAATCATATCGCAAAGGAGAAGAAGGGTACTACCACCTATGCACAGACGGATGGAAAGACGGTTTAATCTTTCATAATGCCGCGCAGTTTGCTTATGGCCTGATTGTACTTGGACTTCTCTGTCTTCGGTTTAACCTGACCATCTACGCTTTTGCTCTAATGCCCAATCATATACATCTAATCTTAAAAGGAACAGGGGCTGTCTGTCTGGATGCATTTGATTACTTAAAGCATAAACTCTCTGTCCGTCTCAAGCAGGATGGTCATCCTCCTCTGCCTGAAGATTATTGGTTCAAGCTAGTGAAGATTGAGGATGAAGAACAGCTTAAACGTGAAATAATATATGTCCTTCGCAATCCCTTGGAAAAGGGACAGTATACCGTTGGAGGATATCTGTGGGCAAGCGGGTGGCTCTACTTCTCCGATTTGGTCTATGCCATGGAAGGCACTTCAGCTGCGTCTATGTCCAAGAGGAGTAAGATCAAATACTTCACCAGCGAGCAGGACATTCCGAACCATTGGATCGCACATCCTTTTCTGGGCCTTCGCCCGGACTCTTTTGTAGATACTTCCCTGGTAGAAAAGCTATTTCCTTCTCCAAAAGACTTACAAACGGCACTGGTCAAGGACTACGAAGTTTACTTCCAGATTGCCAGCCGCTTAGGAGAATTATGTGAATTCAGCAAGAACGAGATTGCCGGAATAGTGAATCAGACCTTGCAGAAGCGGTTCGGCGGGAGAAATCTGAAGAACCTTACAGAGGAGGATAAAGGGAAAATGGCCATTATTTTAAATAGAGAATTCGGCCTGACTTCATATCAAATTTCAACGTCCATTTTCCTCAAAGAACTTGTAGTACGGCAATTCCTTTCTTCCAAAGAACTTCGATAATCCTTCCCCTCTCCGCCGCAGCAAGCACTTTTGCCCAAAAACGCTTGCCGCGGCGTTTTGCGTGACGTGGCAGCCAGCAAAAAACGCCAAAAGTGCTGGCTGTCAAGTAGGCCGATATAAGGGAGGGGTGGGCTGGAGCGTATGTAGGCGAAAAAGGGTCCGTGCGGGGGCCCGTGCAGGGAGCGATGCACGGGACGCGGCCGGGAGGGCCGGACCTTGGTCCGAGACCTTCCGGACGTGGCACGGGCATGACGGCGTGTGTTTGACGACGTTAGACGCGCCGAAGGCGTGGCTAAAAGGAGGAGTTCGCCGTCAAGCGACCGGGTGAGCCCCTTTTTCGCCGTTGGAGCGGAAGCCCACCCCTTTCTCCTATCAGCCCAGCCGCGTGGGTATAACTGGCTTATTCTGTGCACTTTAAACATATACCCCCAGATCGTTTAGACCAGGGGGTAAATTCGTGTTTTGCTGACAGTCAAGCAGTTACGTCCACGCAAAGCGGAATCAATAGCAGACGGTAAGGCCGATGGAGAAGGTGCTGCTCCGGCCCAGAGTCTCTCCCGGGGCGGGCGTGTGGTTGAGGCCGATGGGCTGGTAGCGGAGCATCAGGCCCATATCTTCGAACCACACGATGGCTTTGAGGTCCAGGCGGAAGCCGGCACGCTCGCGGATGGGGTAGAAATTGTCGTGGTAGTGGACGTCTTCTGCAATGTAATCGTTATGATAGCGGATCAGACCCAGGCCGGGAGCCACAAAGAAACTGGCGGCCCACCGGCTGTTGAAGCGCTGGGTATAACCAAAAGGGAAAGAGAAGACAAGGTCTCTCACGTGGGCCTTGGAGCGGGAATCTTCTTCGGCCTTATAAATGGCGCCCATAGGGGAACTTCCGAAAATCCGGCCCTTCTGGAGGTAGCGGAAGTCCAGCTGGATGTCCAGCATTCCCACGGAGACAATGCTGTTCTTTGTGATCATATACTGGCCTTCCAGGATGCAGAAATCCAGGCCCAGACCACTGCGGGACATGCCTTCCGGGACGTTGTTCACGATGTTATAGGAGATACCTACGCGGCCGGCAATATTCCAGGGAGAGTCTTCAAATTTATAGTAATTATAGGAGGTTTGGGCCAGTGCCGAAAGGCTCATGACAGCCATTATAGCCAAAGCGAACAGTTTTTTCATCATTTCTGGTTTTAACTTGGGCAAATATAACTAAATTTCCTTATATTTGTGGGCTACCAAGCTAGATATTTAAAATAATCAATAACACAAGATGAAAACTTACACTACAAAAAACATCCGCAACATCGTCCTCATCGGCGCCCCGCGTTCCGGTAAGACCACCCTCTCCGAGGCTATGCTTTTCGAAGGAAAAGTGATTGACCGCCGCGGCAGCGTGGAAGAAAAGAACACCGTCTCCGATAATACCGAGTTCGAGCAGACTAACCAGAAGTCCATCAACGCCACCCCTCTGTACGCAGAGTTTAACGGCTGCAAGATCAACTTCATCGACGCTCCCGGTAGTGACGATTTCTCCGGTGGCGCCCTGTCTGCCTTCAAGGTGGTGGATGCTGCCATTATGGTGATGAACGGCACCGCCGGCATCGAGGTGGGTACCACCCTCTTTGCCCGCTATGCAGACCAGTACGGCGTTCCTATGGTAATCGCCGTGAACCAGCTGGACCACGACAAGGCCAACTGGGAAGGTGTGCGCAACGCCATCAACGAGGAGTTTGGCAAGAAGGCCGCCATCTGCCAGTTCCCGGCTGCCCCCGGCGCCGGCCTGGAAGGCTTTGTGGATGTGATCACTATGAAGTTCTACAATAAGAAGAACGAGGAAATGGACATCCCCGCCGCCTACGCAGACGAGGCCGAAGATCTCCGTTCCCAGCTTATGGAAAAGGCCGCTGAAGGCTCCGACGAGCTTATGGAGAAGTTCTTCGAGACTATGGAACTCACCACCGACGAAATCCGTGAAGGTCTCCGTATGGGCCTGCAGAAGGGAGAAACCATCCCCGTGTTCTGCACTGCCGCCAAGGAGAACATCGGCGTAAAGCGCCTGATGGAATTCACCGTGAACGTGGTTCCTTCCCCCGAAGGAAAGGAAGAGCCCACCGTGGACGGCGGCACCCTCAAGTGCGACCCCAACGGTCCCGTGGCCCTGTTCATCTTCAAGACCTCTGTAGAGCAGCACCTCGGTGAAGTTTCCTACTTCAAGGTGATGAGCGGTACCCTCAACGAAGGAGCCGACCTCGTGAACCCCGAGACCGGTAACGGCGAGCGCCTCAGCGCCATCTACGCCGTGGCCGGTGCCAAGAAGGAAAAAGTGGCTTCCCTCACCGCCGGTGATATCGGTTGCGTTATGAAGCTCAAAGCCGGAAAGACCGATGTGACCCTCGCCCAGAGCGGCGTAGAGGCCATCAAGCATATGGTATTCCCGGATGCCAAGTACCGCACCGCCGTCAAGGCCGTTGACAAGAACGACGAAGCCAAGGTAGGCGACGCCCTCAACAAGATTGCTTCCCAGGATCCCACCATCACCGTGGAATACTCCAAGGAACTGCGCCAGACCATCCTCTCCGGTATGGGCGAGCAGCATATCAACTACGTCAAGTGGAGAATCACCAACGAGTTCAAGCAGAACATCGAGCTCTACGCTCCCAAGGTGCCTTACCGCGAGACCATCACCAAGATTGCTACGGCCCAGTACCGTCACAAGAAGCAGTCCGGCGGCGCCGGTCAGTTTGGTGAAGTTCACCTGCTGGTCTGCCCTTACGTAGAAGGTCAGGAAGCCCCCAAGAACTTCAAGATCGACGGCAAGGACGTTGTCTTCAACTTCAAGAGCCAGGATATCACCGACCTCGAGTGGGGCGGCAAGCTGGAGTTCTACAACTGCGTTGTGGGTGGTTCCATTGACCTCTCCTTTATGCCCGCCATCCTCAAGGGTATCAAGAGCAAGATGGAGGAAGGCCCTCTCACCGGTTCCTACGCCCGTGACATCCGCGTATACGTATACGATGGTAAGATGCACCCGGTAGACTCCAAGGAAATCGCCTTCATCATTGCCGGCCGTAACGCCTTCAAGGAGGCCTTCCGCAATGCCGGTCCCAAGATCCTGGAGCCCATCTACAACGTTGATATCTTCACCCCCAACGAGTACGTAGGCCCTTGTATGAGCGACCTCAACACCCGTCGCGGTATGATTATGAACCAGGATATGGAGAAGGGCTTCACCGTGCTCCACGCCCGCGTTCCGCTGGCAGAGCTTTACCGCTACTCCACCATCCTGAGCTCCCTCACCGGTGGTTCCGCTACCTTCCAGATGAAGTTTGCCGAGTACGTCCAGGTTCCCGCCGACGTCCAGACCAAGCTCCTGGCAGAGTACGCCGCCCAGGAAGAAGAGGAAGATTAAGTTCCGAACTCTCAAGAAAAGGTGTAGACTTGGGTCTGCACCTTTTTTTGTTTATCTTTGCAGAACACAACCACATATTATGAAACGATTTACCCTTTTCCTCTTGACGCTGGGACTGTTCGTGTCCTGCGCAGAAAAGTATTATGTAACAGATTATAAGGCCCGTCTGGAATCCAACGGCGGCACCCTGGCCCAGTTTATGACCATCCCCGGCGGCCTGTCCACCGAGGAAAGCCAGGCCCTGCAGTTCCTCTATGCCTATATGCCCCTGGCCGATATGACGGACTATTCCACGGATTTCTACGTCCAGAATGTCCGCGCCACCCTGGCCACCCGGGACGAGATGGGCTGGAACGTGCCGGAGCGCGAGTTCCGCCACTTTGTGCTGCCCCTTCGCGTAAACAACGAGAATTTGGATAACGCGCGTCTGGAGTTTGCCAAGGAGCTCAAGCCCCGCATCAAGGGAATGACTATGGCCGAAGCCATCCTGGAGGTGAACCACTGGTGCCACGAGAAAGTAAGCTACCAGCCCTCCGACGGCCGTACCAGTTCTCCCATGAACCTGGTCAAGAACGCCCTGGGCCGTTGTGGAGAAGAGTCCACGTTCTGTGTGGCCGCCCTCCGTAGCGTGGGCATTCCGGCTCGTCAGGTGTACACGCCCCGCTGGGCCCACACCGATGACAACCACGCCTGGGTAGAAGCCTGGGCCGACGGAGAATGGCATTTCCTGGGCGCCTGCGAGCCCGAGCCCGTGCTGGATCTGGGTTGGTTCAACTCCCCGGCTTCCCGCGCTATGCTTATGCACAATAAGGTCTTTGGCAAGTACGACGGTCCCGAGGAAGTGGTGCTGGAAAGCCCCAACTATACCGAGATCAACCTCATTGACAACTACGCCAAGACCGCCCGCATCGACTTCCAGGTGGTGTGGTCACCGGATGCCCCCAACAAAAACGCCGGCAAGCCCGTGGAAGGCGCCCGCGTAGACTTCTGCATCTATAATTACGCCGAGTTCTATCCGGCCGTTTCCAAGTACACGGACGCCGAGGGTAAGACCTTCACCAGCGCCGGTTTGGGAGATATGCTGGTCTGGGCCTCCTACGGCCATTCCTTTGGCTTTACCAAGGTAAGTTTTGGCAAGGATACCAAGGCCACCATCACGCTCCAGTACTATGCAGGAGACAAATACGCCACCCCTGTGGGCGTTAAGCAGTCCTTCACCGTGGTGCCTCCGCCGGAGGATGTAAAACTTCCGGAAGTGACGCCCGAGCAGCGTGCCGCCAACGACGTACGCTTTGCCTACGAAGACTCCCTCCGCCACGCCTACGAGGCCACCTTCCCCACGCCGGCAGAGGCCCTGGCTTTTGTGCGTGAGCATGGGTATAAT
>JAEEQI010000146.1 GCA_016285215.1 Bacteroidales bacterium
CGGCTCCAATGGTAAGGAAGTAGCGGTACTCGGCCGGGGTCTCATAGCTGGGGCCGCTGCAGGCCACGTAGACGCCCTTGCGGACGCTGATTCCCAGCTCGGCTGCCGATTCTTCGGCCAGCTTGATGAGCTTGGGGTCGTAGGGACGGGTCATATCCGGGAAACGGGGACCGTACTCGTCCAGATTGGGGCCGATAAGGGGGTTGGGAAGCAGGTTGATGTGGTCCCGGATAATCATAAGGTCTCCCACGTGGTAGCTCTGGTTGGTGGCACCGGCGGCGTTGGACACAAACAGGTACTTGATGCCCAGCGTGACCATCACGCGGATGGGGAGCACTACCTCGCCCATACCGTAGCCCTCGTAGTAGTGGATGCGGCCCTTCATAGCAATCACGCACTTGCCGCCCAGGTCTCCCACAATGTAGTTGCCCTCGTGGCCAATGGCTGTGGACACGGGGAAGCCCTTTACCTGGTTGTACGGGATAACGATGGGGGCGGTTATTTCATCGGCCAGCTTGCCCAGGCCGCTGCCCAGGACTATTCCAATCTCGGGCTGGCGCCCTTTGAGCTGTTCTCTGATATATGCGGCTGCAGCGTTAATCATTTGCGGCTGAGCCAGGGTTTTCATAGGTGTATCCATATTACATTCTTACTATCATATTGGAAATAAGTTTGGTCATTTTGTCGGCCGCGGCATTGGCGGCTACCACTACGTCGTTTCCGTCGTTTACAAAGTCTTCGGCGTAGTCGTCGTGGGCTTCGTTGGTAATCACGGAGATGCCAAACACCGGCACACCGGCGTGGCGGGCCACAATGACCTCCGGAATGGTGCTCATACCCACGGCGTCACCGCCAATGATACGGAAGAACTTGTACTCGGCCGGGGTCTCATAAGACGGGCCGGTACCGCCCACGTAAATGCCTTCCTTGAGCTCAATGCCCAGCTTCTGGGCTTCTTCCTTGGCCAGGCGGATGAGGGAAGGGTCGTACGGGCGCGTCATATCCGGGAAACGCGGTCCCAGCTCATTGATATTGGGGCCAATGAGCGGATTGGGAAGCAGGTTAATGTGGTCCTTGATAATCATCAGGTCTCCCAGATGCAGGTGGAAACCCACGCCGCCGGCCGCGTTGGACACAATGAGCTTCTGGATGCCCACGGAAATCATCACGCGGATGGGCAGGACCACCAGATTCATACCGTATCCCTCATAGTAGTGGATGCGGCCCTGCATAGCAATGACGCACTTGCCTCCCAGTTCTCCCACAATGAAGTTGCCCTTGTGACCCACGGCCGTGGACACCGGGAAACCCGGAAGGGAAGAGTAGGGGATAATGAGAGGGTCTTTGATGGAATCTGCCAGACGGCCCAGACCGCTGCCCAGGACAATGCCCAGTTCTGGTTTTCGGCCTTCCAGACGCTCCTTCAGGAGGCTGGCGCTCATCTGTATGCTAATAATGCTGCTAGGATTCATAAGTTTATAAACGGTTTATGATTTCCCGGCCCTTGGCCAGGATTTCCTCCTCTCCGGGTACCTGGCGGTCTCTCATCACCCATTTGCCATCAATCATCACGTCTGTAATGGCGTCGGAATGGGCGGTGTACACCAGATTGGCTTCTACGGAGCCGGGGGAGAGGAAAGAAGAAGAGTTTAGGTCAATGATGGACAGGTCTGCCAAGGCGCCTTCCCGGATGACACCGCTGTTGATGCCCAGGGCGCGGGCTCCGTGCTCGGTGGCGCAGGCAAACAGCTCCGGCAGCGGCATAGCCTGAGGGTCTTCCCGCCAGGCCTTCTGCAGCAAGGCCGAATTTTTCATATGCTCCAGGATATCCAGGTTGTTGGAAGAGGCCGAACCGTCCGTGCCCAGGCAAACGTTAACCCCGGCATCCCGGAGTTCGTTGTAGTGGAAACGGTAGCCCGAGGCCAGCTTGAGGTTGGAGTTGATGCAGTGCACGCAGTTGACCTTGTGCTCACCCAGGATGCGGATGTCGTCCGGGTTGAGGAACAGGCTGTGGGCGGCTATGACATCGGGTCCCCAGATGCCCAGGGAGTCGAAGTACTGGGTGGGCGTAAGGCCTCCGTGGTTCTTTTTGCAGTCTTCGTACTCCTTGTTGGTTTCGGCCAGGTGCATATGGATGCGGAGCCCCCGCTCGCGGGCAAAATCGGCCCCCCAGCGGATATTCTCTTCCAGCACCGTGTACACCGAATGGATGGAAACCGCAAAGCGGAAATCACCCTCCCATTCCAGCGTGCGTTTGTACAGGCGCTCGATGGCATCCCGCTGGCGCATCATCATATCCCGGCTGCCGCCGTCCAGGATCACGAAGGAGATAACCGGGCGTACGCCCATCTCCATAGCCGCCTTGCAGGCGTGCGGGGCAAACCAGTATTGGTCGTTGAAGGTGGTGGTGCCGCTCTTGATCATCTCCAGGCAGGCTACCTTGGTGCCCCAGTAGATGAAATCGGAGTCTATCTTGGCTTCAATCTTCCAGATGTTGCTGAGCCAGTCATAGAGGGTGAGGTCTTCGTGAATGCCGCGAAGCATCACCATAGCGGCGTGCGTGTGGGTGTTCACAAAACCCGGAATAACGGCTTTGTTGCTGCAATCCATCACCTGTGCGCCAGAAGCGGACAGGGTCTGTTCGCTTATTTTTGCGATTTTGTCTCCGTCAATGAGAATGTCGACGGTCTTTCCCTGGTGGAGGATATTCTGCAACAGGATCATAGTGTTGTGGTTAGATTTAAAAAAACCGGCGCAAAGTGTGCCGGTGAATGTTCTAGAACTCGTCTGGGTTGTCTTGTTCTTCCCGGGGAGTGAACTGGCGGATGGGCTCGTCGTGGAGTAAATCGTGAAGGATGTACTTCACGGCATCCTGAAGCCCTTCCTGGAATTTTTCGAAGTCTTCCTTGTAAAGGAAAATCTTATGCTTGTCGTAAGTAAAGGAGCCGTCCCTTTCCTGGCGGCGCTTGCTTTCCGTGATGGTCAGGTAATAGTCGTTATTGCCTTTGGTGGTTTTTACGTCAAAGAAATAGGTGCGCTTACCGGCACGCACGGGCTTGGAATAAACGTCTTCCGCATTCCGCTCTTGGCCGTGAGGCCTCTCATAATCTTCACTATACATAGCAGTCCGTTATTGATGTGATTACAAATTTAGGGAAATAATTGAAAAAAACACTAACTTTGTCAAAATTTATTCGCTCTATGTTAAACAGACGCATTCTTCGTGTCAAGGCATTCAAGGTCCTCTACGCCTATGCTGAAAATCAGGACCTGACGCTCAAGGAGGCACTTGCCAGCCTGGACGCTTCCTGTGAAGCCACACGAGACCTGTATCTCTATATGATGGCGGTCATTCCCGCCCTCACCGCAGAAGCTGCGCGCCGCATCGAGGCCGCCCGCGGAAAGTTCAACCCTACGGAAGAAGACCTTAACCCCCGTATGCGCTTTGCGCAGAACGCCGTATCGGCCCTCCTTTTGGAAGACCCTGATTTCCAGCGTTTGACGGAAAAGAAGAAGATCTCCTGGGCCAACAACGACGCCCTGGTCAACAACCTGTACGAAACCCTATGGACCCGCTCCTGGTTCCAGGCCTACCTGGACGGAGAGGAAGCCTCCCTGCAGGCCGATATCCGCCTCTGGCAGCAGTTCTTCCAGGAAGAGCTGGAAGACAACGAGGAGCTGCTGGCCATCCTGGAAGACAGTTCCATCTTCTGGGCCGATGAGCTGCCCTACGTGCTGGGCACCTGCATCCGCTCGCTGGAAGAGATGGGCCGCACGGGCCGATGGAGCTATCCTCCGCTGTACCAGAGCGACATCCTGGCCGCCCAGGGCAAACCCGCAGAAAGCGACCACGACTTTGTACACAAGCTGGTAACGGCCTCCTACGGCCGCTACGCAGAGTACAGCGCCCTGGTGGCCGGTTCCGTGTCCAAGTGGGACCAGGACCGCCTGTACACCACGGATACCGTGCTCATAGTAATGGGACTCACAGAGGCCGAAACCTTCCCCAACATCCCCGTGAAGGTAAGCATCAACGAGTACGTGGAAATCTCCAAGTACTACTCCACGCCCAAGAGCCGCGGTTTCGTGAACGGTCTGCTGGACCGCCTGATGAAAGAAAAAGGACTATTGTAATTAATTGATAAAGATATGAATATGCTTATTATGCCCTTCCAGGCCGCCGCTCCCCAAGCTGGCAGCGCCCTCCCTACCATCCTTATGTTCGGCGCCATCATCCTGGTGATGTGGCTGTTTATGATCCGTCCCCAGCGCAAGCAGCAGAAAGAGCTCAACGAGTTCCGCAACAGCCTCCGCAAGGGTGACAAGGTGGTTACCGTTGGAGGTATCTACGGAGAAGTTGTAGAAGTAAGCGATAAGACCTGCCTCATCAAAGTGGACGGAGACGTCAAGCTCCGCGTGGACAAGCAGGGTCTTGTTAAGGATTACTCCGACACCGCCCAGAAGTAAATGACTCCCAAGGGCCACGTCAGATTCTCGCCCGGACCCCGGGGCCGGGAATGGATAGTGTTTGTACTGTCCATTCTTCTGGCGTTTCTGGTGTGGTTCCTGGTGAACCTCTCCCAGCAGTATACCGGCGTCATCAGCGTGCCGGTGGTGGCACAATGCAACCTGGACGGCTATGGAACCGAGTCCTCCAACACGGTTCTGGTTAGCGCCCGCTGCCGCACCGAGGGCTTCCGCCTGGTGCGGGAGTTCAGCCGCCGCGACCGCCAGGCCGTCAAGGTCAAGTTCAACAAGTCTGACCTCCGCCGTACCGGCCCGGGAGAGTTCTGCGTTATTGGCGGCGCCAAGAACTCCTATATTAACCAGTTCTTTGGAGACGACGCCCAGCTGGAAGCCTTCATCACGGATACCCTCCGCTTCCATTTCCCCGTAGAGAATCACAAGAAAGTGCCCGTGGAGGTGCCTCTTAACGTAACCTGCCAGTCGCAGTTTATGCAGAGCGGCCCCTTCCGCGTATCGCCGGATTCCATTACGGTGTACGGAAGTGAAGAGAAGCTGGAAGCGGTGGAGCGGGTTACCACCAACCGCCTCTTCCTCACGGAAGTATCCACTTCCCAGCACGGTCTGCTCAAGCTCAATCCCATCAAGGACGTCCGCTTTTCGGCCGAGGAAGTGAGCTACGAACTGCCCGTCTCCCGTTACGTGGAACTCTCTTCCACCGTAGCCCTGGAGGTGTGGAACGTGCCCGCCGGGGCCTCCCTGCAGGTCTATCCTCCCACCGCCCAGATCTACCTCCGCTGCGCTTTTCCCATCACCAAGGACCCGCTCACCACGCTCCGTCTGTACATTGACTGGAGAGATTTCAGCTCCTCCCTTACCGGACGCTGCGTTCCGCGCATTATGCGCCTGCCCGCCGGCGTGCTGGACTACCGCGTAGAGCCGGAGGTCTTTGACTGCATCGAGGTTCACTGATGCGCTCCATCCTAGTCACAGGAGGTATCGGAAGCGGCAAATCGGCCGTCTGCAACCTGCTCAAGGAGCGGGGTATTCCCGTCTATGAATGCGACGCCCGTACCAAAGGGCTCTACGAAAGCGTTCCCACCCTGGTTCCCCAGTTGGAAGAGGCCCTCGGGTCCCCTTTGAGGCGGGCCGATGGCACCCTGGACAAGGAGCGTCTGGCGTCCCTCATCTTCACGGACAGCAACGCCCGGGAGACCCTCGAAGGCATCGTCTATCCGCTGGCGCTGGAAGATTACCGGAACTGGCTTTCCCGGCAGGAGGCGCCGTTTGTGATCATCGAATCGGCCCTGATGCTTTCCAAACCCCTGTTTGACGGAATCTATGACGCCGCGGTGCTGGTGGACGCCCCTGTGGAAGTGCGCCTGGAGCGGGTGCTGCACAGGTCCAACACTTCCCGGGAAGATATTCTCCATCGGATGGAGGCCCAGTCCTTCCCCCTGGAGAAAGTGGATGTGGTCCTTCCCAACGAGGGCACCAAAGAGGAACTGAAGGCCGCCGTGGAGCATCTCTTTTTCGATGAAAATTCGTATCTTTGTAAGATTTTAGACGATTAAGTAAGAATATGAAAACCGATCTCGCAAAAACCCTTTCCCTCCGTGGTCAGCACGGTCTTTTCAACTATAGCGCCCAGTCCCGCACCGGCGCAATCGTGGAAGCCTTC
>JAEEQI010000147.1 GCA_016285215.1 Bacteroidales bacterium
GGGGTCTAAACCCCGTTTACCTGCAGGGCAAGCTTCAGGCAGTCTCCCTCCTCGATGGTAGAGGGGACGTTGCAGGTGACCTCGGGGATCCTGGGGTTATCGGACCGGACCAGGACCGGATCGCACAGGATTTCCTTGAACCGGCCCTTGCGGTCGAACAGGGCATATCCCATCGGGACCTCGACCACCTCCGAAGAATAGGCTTCGAGTGTACGGCTGCCTATCGTAAAAGACTTGCTCCGGAAATCCCACGGGAAAGGAGTGAACGCATCAAAATCGAAAACGGGATACGCTTCCCCGCCCTGGTCCGGATAGATATGGGTAATCATATCCTGTCCCAGATTAAACTCGGTTTCTTCTTCCGGATTCAGATCGACAGAAGGCTTAAGCAGATAATACGCACTCCCTGTACCCCAACCATAGTTGAGACTGAAATAGTCTCCTTTATAGCCGTCCAGTACAAAGGCATGGCCGCCTCTCCCACTCACTCCGCCATAGTTAACCGGTCGGTTGGCATCGATTTCGGCCCGGATCATGCCCTCCCAGATGTCCGTATCAGGATAATACTTCCTTACAAGATATCGCATCTGCTTGTCATATCCGAAATACTGGGCAAGTTTCATAGGAGCATCAGCGTAAGCGGACGAGAAATCGGGAGTAAAGTCCATCTCGCTCATGATGGCCAGGTCGTACAGAAGTTGCGCTACTTGATGTTCCTGCTCCTCCGTATACTGCCCCGGTTCATAAATGAGCGGCATCTGGCTCCAGTCGTACTCATGTCCCAGGGCGTGCCCTTCTATCTCCATATTAGCGCTGTACCAGAAATAACCGGGCAACGTTCCCGTTCCTTTCCGGGGCCACTGATGGTAACGCAGAATAATGGCCATGGCTGTGGCTACGCAGCCCGCAGGACATTCTTTTCCGCCCAACTTGGGAATCATGGCGTTCCAAGGAAGACCGTCCTGGTCCCAGTGAGCCGTTTGCAAGAGTACCTCCTTGCCTTCGTTCCCGCCAGCAGATTGCCACTGTGCCTTTATGGCGGCAGTAGCTTTTCGGCCATGCGCACGTGCATAATCAATCATAGAGGCGTGCCAGTCCAGCATATAACGCAGGTTGCATGGCAGCTCGCTTTTTGAGAGGCTACCCGTTGTGGAATAACCTATGACGGGTATGGAGATATCATCGGCTGCCATCACCACATAACCGCCTCCATCGCGTTCAAAGAGATAGAGTGACGGCTCATGGTTGGCACTTTTGGTCTGGGCCTCTGGCCAGGTACCGGTAAGGTGGATAGAAGACCGGGAAGATTTTGTGGTGGGAGATTCGGCCGACAGGAAACGATCTGCCACAGCAGCTGCCTGTTCAGGCGGTACTTTATCAGCCCTTACAGGAACTGATAAAGCAAGCAGGAAAACGCCAAACAGGATAGAACGTCTCATATTGTTTACCTCGTTTTAACCAATAGGCTGAAATCCAACACCATTCCGTCTTCCAGCTCGGTAATCTTGACCGGTTCCAGGGAACTTCCTTCAACCTGGACGGTGTGTTTGCCCGGCTGTGCGTACTTGTGGGTAAGACCCGGTGAATAGGGCTCAAACTTGCCGTCTCCCCAGAAAATCTTGGCGCCTTCACTGGATTCATTCAAGGACGGCCCATTCACTATCATCTTGTTAGTTGTATAGGAGAATCCGGGAAAGAAAGCCTGCCGTATGTGAAGCGTATCGGAGAGTTTGTATTCTGCATTCTTGAAAACCAGGGACATTTCCCGGGCCTCTCCGGTCTCGTTGAGCGCCGCCATAAAGGAATAGGTATTGGTGGAGATGGTTTTGGTCTTCATCTCTTCCACCCAGTCGCAAGTGGCCGGCAGAATCTCCATTTCCACATCCAGATTGCTGGTAATTCTGACTGCGAACTCGCTGCCCGCAGTTGGAACTTCCAATTCCCGTTCACTAAGCACAAGTGCGGGGTCCTCTCCCAGCTGATAAACGGTCACAGTTTCATTTCCCAGTTCACTTTTGATAATCAGAGAGGCACGGCGGGGCTTCAATTCCGTATTGGGGTCCACTTCAATGGTGAGCTTGTAGGGAATCAGAGCCTTGGTCTGTATCCTGCGCATCCATTGGGACGCCTCGCCGGGAACGGAGAAGGTAAAGCCTACATTGGTTTTTATCTCAATGTCAAAACGTCCGCCTTCCTGGGGCAATTCCACGCGGCTGGGAGTGAGCAGAAGGGCCTCCAGCGGCTTCTGCGTCACCACAATCGTGCGCTTTAAATCTTCGCAGCGAAGAACGATGGCCGCTTCCCTGTCGTCGTAAGCCTGGTTCCCCTTCGCGGAAACAGTAAGCGAGAAAGTACCTCTCTTACCACTTTCGGCCGAAAGGGAGCACCATTCCCTGGCGCGGTCATTGACAAACGAAGCCGTCCATTGCTTGTTGGTCTTGAAAGACAAGGTGGCCGATCCTGCCGTGGATGAAAACAGCAGCGAGACCTTTTCCTCATTACCTGTAATAGTGGCATCCACGGACTGGAACTGGTCGGGCTGGAAGTACAACTCCGGCTTGCAGGCCGTTGCGGCTATAATTAATAAAAGACCGGTTATTATTCTTTTCATAGACTCATTATCAATTAGAGTTTCACGTACAGGGTCATTTCTTCGTCGAAATTACGGAGAAAGATGCGGAAATTGCCGGGATGAAGCTGTATTACATAGTAGTATTCGTTGGTTTCCGTTGTCCAACGGGCTTTTATGCTGTAATACTTGTCGTCAATGGTTGCATCAGAAAAGGTAGTCTGGCTGGTGCCCAGGAGTTCTCCCTTGTCTTCAGCCCAGATTTCCCAGTAGATCCCCTTTTCTCCGCGCAGGTATAAATAAGGGTGCTTGGGCAAATAGGGATATTCCACATCGCCAAGTGAAAAGTCCAGTGTAACCAGTTCGGACAGCTTCTTTCCAGGATGGAACTCCAGATAGGCATTGGCCGATTGCTGGATGGGGACCCACTGGTCGTCCAGCAGCATCGCCAGCTTGAGACAGTCCCCTTCCTCGATGTCACATGTAATGTTACAGGTAAGCTCCGGGATATAAGGATTGGAGGAACTCACCAGCACCGCCTCGCCCGTAGTGGCCTTGAACCGTCCCTCTCTGTCATATAGCACAAAACCCAACCGGACCTCCCCACCTTCACCAGAAGAATAGAATTGCAGTTTGCGACCGCCTACGGGAAATGACTTGCTCCGGAAATCCCAGGGGAAAGGAACCAGGTTGTCATCCGTAAATTGCAGGTACTCTTCCCCACCCTTGTCCGGATAGAGGTGGGTGACCATAGCTTGCCATTTACAGAATTCGGTTACCGCTGCCTGGTCCAGTGAGACGGACGGGCGGAGCAGATAGTAGTCATTAAAATATCCACTCCAACCATAGTTAAGACTGAAATAGGGGCCCTTATAGCCATCCACCACGAAAGCATGCCCCTCGTAATCTGTAGTGCCTGCATAGTAGACGGGTCGGTTGGCGTCAATCTCGGCCCTTATCATTTGCTCCCAGGTGTCTCTACTATAGTAGTCCCAGTCCACCAAACGCATTTGCTTGTCGATGCCGAAATACTTGGTAAGACAAAAAACAGACTCAACTGCTGCCCCTGAACCACTCGGGTGAAAATCCATCTCGTTCGCAATGGCCAGGTCGTACAGGAGTTGGGCGACCTGACGTCCCTGCTCTTCCGTATACTCTCCTTTCTTATAAACAAGCGGCATCTGGCTCCAGTCATATACATGCCCGAGGGCATGTCCTTCCATCTGTTTCCGGGCACTATACCAGTAATAGGAAGGCAAAGTGCCCGTTCCTTTTTCCGGCCACTGATGATAACGCAAAATGATGGCCTGGGCCGTAGCTACGCAGCCGGCATGGCACTCCCTTCCATTGAGCTTGGGAATCATTGCATTCCAAGGAAGTCCGGACTGGTCCCATTGGGCTGTCTCCAAACGCACTTCCTCGCCCTCGTTCCCTTTTGTAGATTGCCATTGCGCTTTTATGGCCGATGTCGCCTTGGAACCATGATTACGGGCGTAATTAATCATAGAGGCGTGCCAGTCCAGCATATATCGCACGTTGCAAGGCAGTTCGCCCTTGGAGAGGCTTCCCTTTGTGGAATAGCCAATCACCGGCTGCGACACATCATCGGCCGCCACCACCACAAAACCGCCTCCATCGCGTTCAAACAGATAGAGAGCCGGATTCTCATCCACGCCCTTGGTCTGGGCCTGGGGCCAGGTGCCGGCAAGGCGCACAGTGCCCTGAGAAGATTTTGTGGCGGGAGATTCGGCTGCAAGAAAGCGTTCGGCCACCGCTGCCGCCTGCTGCTCCGTTACTTTATCGGCCCATCCGGGAACCGTTACAGTAAGTAGGAATATGCCAAAAAAGAGAGATCGTTTCATAGTTCTACTTCTTACGTTTATCGTTGATCTTGATACCCCGGTACCGGCTGATATCAAAGGTTACCTCTTCTTCTGAAACACCGAATTTCAGATCCTTCATGGTCATTTTTACGCCTTCCACCTTGGTGCTGAGGCTGATGGGATGGTAGGTGCCTTTGGCCACGGCCAAATCCATAGTTTCGGGCACTCCTTCCTCGGTGTTGCTCTTGGACTTCTTGCACAGGATGTACCAGGCATCGGCCGTCTGCTTGCTGATGGAAACGTCGTATCCGTCTGCAATTCCGGAGAACATTTCCAGGTCTCCGCTGTCTTCGGCAGGTTCTCCGGATCCGTCGGCTATGGTGAGTTCCTTGCCCTTGACATCGTAAGTATACTCCGTTACGCCGTCGTCCCAGATCATCAGTTGTCGGCCCAGCATCTTGGTATCCATACGGGTTTTATTCCCCAAAACCCAGGTCTTGGCGCTGATGGTTCCCAGGATGGGAATCTTGGTCTCCACCACCATAGAAACCCCGTCTTCCTCGTGCCGGTCAAAGACTTCTTCCATTTTGGCCAGGATTTCCTCCGCCGTCTGGGCCATAGCGCCCACAGCGAAAGCAAAGCCTATGATAATACTGACTAACTTTTTCATTAAGAATTAAATAAGCGTTAAAGAATTGCCGGAGGAAGGGATGTACTTTTGCAGGAGATCCTGCGTATGGAACTTGACAAAGCAAGTGGGCGTACCATCCGTGCAGGCAAACCACTCTGCCTCCGCTACTCCCCTGTCCATAATCAGATGCACATTACAGGCCGAAGGAAGGATGCAGCTGAGCACGGTGGTTGCCCCCACTTCCACGCCGGTGAGCTCCCAGAGTTTGTCTGCAGGAGCAAAGGAGACGCGGGGAATGCCCAGCGCGCCGCAGAAATCCCGCGTGACAAAAGGTTTGTCGTCCGTGGTTACATACAGATAGAACTCCGTCTGCTGCCGGTTGCACAAAAACACGGTCTTGACAATGCGTACGCCAATCTTGGCGTCAATATGCTGGCAGTCCTCCATAGTAAGCCCGGGGTCCGTATCCACCCTTTCAAACGGAATGGACAGGGCCTGGAAGGTCTCGTATACTTTCTGTTGCAGGGCCGAGGAAAAAGCCTCCGGCGGCGTGCTAATGGGGTCACTTACTTTAAACATATCCCTACAAAGTTAAATAAAAAAATAGTATCTTCGCGTTACTATGAATAAAGCAGCCCAACTCTTCCAAAAATGGATGGACAGCAGCCTGGTCCTCCGCATTCTGATTGGTCTTGTCATTGGTGCCGTTCTGGGTCTCCTGGTCCCGGGATGGACGTGGATAGGCATTCTGGGGCAAATCTTTGTAAGTGCCCTCAAGGCCGTTGCTCCCGTGCTGGTTGCCATCCTGGTGCTGGCATCCATTGCCAAGGCAAACGGTGGGCTGGGCTCCCGTTTCCGCACCGTTATCCGGCTTTATATCATCAGCACCCTAACGGCGGCTTTTGTGGCAGTGGTGGTTAGCAAACTCTTCCCCATCCAGCTTCAATTGCAAGATATGGCCCAGGGAAGTGCCCCCAGCGCCCTCTCGGATGTGTTTAGCAACCTCCTCACCAACCTGGTTTCCAATCCCCTGGCTTCCGTCTCTTCGGCCAATTACATTGGTATTCTGTTCT
>JAEEQI010000148.1 GCA_016285215.1 Bacteroidales bacterium
GGCTTCGGGTATCATTGGCAAGCCCACCGTGGTTACGGCTACGCTGGGGTACGATGTGTCCGATAAGGAGAGGGTGCTGAAACCCGAACTGGGTGGCGGTGCGCTCCTGGACCTGGGCGTGTACGTGCTCAACTTTGTCCGTATGTACTGCGACAGCCCCATAGCCCAGCTCAATGCCACCTGCATCCGTTCGGAGACGGGGGTGGATGCCTCGGAGGTGGTGACTATGGTGCTGGAAGACGGTACGCTGGCCAGCGTGCAGGCTTCGGCCTGGAGCCAGGGAGACAACCAGGGCGTGATTGCAGGAACCACCGGCTACCTGGTTTTTGACGATCTTATCAATCCCACGTGTCTTCGCATCTGCCGCAAGCGCCATATTGTAGAAAAGGAGATTCCCGTACCGCCGCAAATCACTGGTTTTGAATACCAATTCCGCGCGTGCAAGCAGGCCATCGAGGCGGGCCTTCTGGAACCGCCCCAGATGCCGCATTCGGAAATCCTGTACATAATGCATCTGATGGATCGTTTAAGGGCCGAATGGGGCGTATAAAGGTATACTTTTTGCTAGCAGAAAGGCCGCGTTAGCAAAAGTATATATGAAGAACTTTATTTCCTTAGTAGTATGCCTGCTCTTCATTCCCCTGGGAGCGCGGGCTCAAGTGTTCATTCTCAATGACAACGTGTTCCAAGGACGCCTGAGCAACATCAAGGCGGTGGTGCTGGATTCCCTCTCCAACGAGCCCGTCCCGTTTGCCTCGGTGTATGTGATTCCTGTCAAGGACACTACCATCACCAACTTCACCCTCACCAATGCCCAAGGTGAAGCGACTCTCGAAGAAGTGCCTTACGGCAATTACGTGTTTCACATTGAGATGATGGGCTACAAGCCCTTCATCAAAGAACGTTACTTCCGCCAGGAAGAAGTGGACCTGGGAACCATCAAGCTCCAGCAGGACGAGCAGTTTATCCAGGCCGCCACCATCACCGATGTGGGTAACCCCATAGTGGTCAAGAAAGACACCGTGGAGTTCAACGCCTCTTCCTTCCGCGTGGGGGCCAATGCTATGCTCAAGGACCTCCTCAAACGTATGCCCGGTATGGAAATCACCGCTGACGGCAAGGTGAAGTTCAACGGCGAAGAAATTGATAAGCTCACGGTAGGAGGCCGGACTTTCTTCTTTAACGACCAGAGCGCAGCGCTTAACAACCTGCCGGCCGCCGTGGTGGACAAGATCCGCGTGATTGACCGCGAGAGCGAGGAAACCCGCGCCTCGGGCATCCAGGACGGCAACCGTGAAAAAGTGCTGGACGTGGCCCTTAAGAAAGAATACGAGAAAGGCTGGTTTGGCAATGTGGGCCTTAAGGGCGGTGCCACCCTTGGAAAAAAAGGAGATGAGGATCTCCGGGACAACCGCGGCTTCCTGTACAATGGCAATGTTTTGGCTTCGGCCTATTCTGAGAAAGACCAGATTACCTTGATTGGCAATGTGCAGAACATTGACGATTCCGGTTTCGCCGTTATGTTTACTGACGAAGACGGAGAAGAAAGGACTTCCTGGGACCAGGGCCTTACTACCGCGGCCCAGGCTGGCATCAATGCCAACACCTCCCGCATCAAGGATGTGGAAAGCACGGCCGGTGTCAACTATAAATATACGGATACGGACTCGGGTACCAAGACCCTCCGTACTACCTATCAGGACGACGGCAACCTAACCTCCCATTCCCTCAACAGCGGAAAGGCTTTTGACAGTTCCGTCAACGGTAATCTGGAGTTCCAGAAGGAGAAAGGAAAAGTATGGTTCCACGTACGTCCCACCTTGTATTTCAGCAAGCAGTTCGGCACCAAAGGAAGCAGTTCGGAGACGTCCCGGGAAGGGGAGTTTGTGAACCGTTCGGAGAATGCTTCCCAGTCTTCATCGTTAAGCAGGGAGGCCGGTTTCACAGGCGATGTAACTTTCCGGGAACTGGGGGGAAAGGAAAACCGTACCCTCCGTCTTCGGTTGTACACCAGCTTTGACAACACCACCGGTAACAGCGAAGAGTCCTCCTCCCTTACTACGGTTGCCGGCACGGATCTCCGCCAGATGACCTACGACACCCAGTATTTGAACCGGCGTATCAACGGAGGCATCGGCTACACGGAGCCCTTCGGAAAGAAATTCACGCTTTCCCTGTCGGCCAACCTTTACCGGTATCGCCGGGACAACCTGCGGGATGCCTTTGACGCGGCGGGCAAAAACGATTATTACTCCTCCCAGACCCTTTCCAGTTCCTGGGAGCAGGTGTACGAAGTGACCGGGCAGTATAAGTTTACGGATAAGACCTGGCTTACCCTGGGCGGAACGGTATCCGGTATTCTCAACGAGACGTATTCCAAGAGCTATGGCATTGAGGAAACCACCGGTAAAGGCGAGTGGAACTGGCTGGTGACGCCCCAGTTCCGTTTCCAGTACAGCAATGATCTGGACCGGATCCAGCTTGCCGCTTCCGGATCTTCTTACCGGCCCGCTGTTTCCAGGATGCTGCCGGTGCTCAATATCACCAATCCCTCCCGGCTCAGTGTAGGTAACGTCTACCTGAAACCCTATTCCACCACTTACATCAGCGCCAGTTGGAACCGGAACAACCGGAAAAGATTCTCCAACCTGATGGCCTATCTGTCCGGAGATGTTAAAGCCAATCCCATTACCACGGCCCAGTGGTACGACAAGGAAGGTGTCCTCTATGCCATCCCCGTCAACTCAAGAAGACCCACCATAACCCTCCTGCAGTTTGGCGATTACTCTACGCCGCTGGACAGCAAGAAGAACTGGTCCCTGTCCCTGTATGAGTCCATCAATTATTCCTATTCCACTTCCTATCAGGCCAGCACGGCCTTGCCGGGTCTGGATAAAGACACCTTTGATTATTCGGACTTTATGGCCGATTTCTGGGGCAACAGCCAGGGAGACCGCTTCTACGGTGGCCAGAGCGGATTCAAGGAGAGCCGGACCAATAGTTGGAACCTGTCCGGAGACATACATCTTCAGTACAACTTTGATCAGGGTTCTGTAGGAGGAACCGTCTATGCGTCCGGCCACGTGGCCCGCTATTCGCTGGATCCCAAGGCCAATCTGAATACCTTCAATATGTCGTTCAGCGTGGATGCATCCTATATCACCAAGCACGAGTTTGAGTTTGAAACGGACTTTGGCTATATGTTCTACAGAGGCTATGCCCCTGGATACGGCCAGCCGGAATGGCACTGGAATGCAACGATATCCAAGAATATCGGCGCTTTCAACCTGAGCCTCACCGTTCACGATATCCTCAATCAGACCCGGAATCTCACGCATACCGTAACGGACAACTACCAGGAAGATACCTACCGCCTGGTTATGGGCCGATACATCCTGCTTGGTGTAAAGTGGAACTTTGGCAAGATGAACGCCGCCCACAGTTCCCGCGCCCAGGCTGCCGCTTTGAATATGATTTTCTAGAGGACTTCCTTAAGGAAAGGTCCCGTGACGGAGGCGGGGTTCTGGGCCAGCTCTTCCGGAGTGCCCTGGGCTACGATGTAGCCGCCCCTTCGGCCTCCTTCCGGGCCCATATCAAACAGATAATCCACACTCTTGAGCACGTCCAGATTGTGCTCGATGATGATGACGGTGTTGCCAGCGTCTACCAGGCGCTGGAGCACCCCCATCAGCACTTTGATGTCTTCAAAGTGCAGGCCGGTGGTGGGTTCGTCCAGAATGTAGAGGGTCTTTCCCGTGGAGGGACGGGACAGTTCGGCCGCCAGTTTCATACGCTGGCTTTCGCCGCCGGAGAGGGTGACGGCGCTCTGTCCCAGTCTTACGTACCCCAGACCCACATCGGCCAGGGCCTTCAGCTTGGCGGCTATCTTGGGAACGGGCTTGAAGAACTCGTAGGCCTCGCTCACGGACATCTCCAGCACGTCGTTGATGTTCTTGCCCTTGTACTTGACCGCCAGCACGTCTTCGCGGTAGCGGGTGCCGCCGCAGACTTCGCAGGGCACGTGCACGGAGGGCAGGAAGTTCATCTCAATGACCTTGATGCCGGCGCCCTTGCACTCCTCGCAGCGGCCGCCGGGCACGTTGAAGGAGAACTTGCCGGCCTTGTAGCCGCGCACCTTGGCGTCCTGCGTTTCCTCAAAGAGGGTGCGGATGTCTCCAAACACGGCCGTGAAGGTGGCGGGATTGGAACGGGGCGTACGGCCAATGGGGCTCTGGTCAATTTCAATGAGTTTGTCAATGTTCTCTATGCCTTCCAGGCTCTCGTAGGGGAGCGGCTTCTCCTTGGAGCGGTAGAACTTCTGCTTGAGGATGGGCATAAGCGTTTCGTTCACCAGCGAGCTCTTGCCGGAACCGGACAGGCCCGCCACGCCAATGAGGCAGCCCAGCGGGAAGTCCACGTTTACGTTCTTGAGGTTGTTGCCCGTAGCGCCCTTCAGGCTCAGATAAAGGCCGTTTCCTTTGCGGCGGGTGGCCGGTACGGAAATACTCCGTTTTCCTCTCAGATAGTCCAGCGTGATGGAAGATTCCTTGCCCTTGAGCAATTCTTTCAAAGGGCCGTTGGCGCAGATGCGGCCGCCGTTTTCTCCGGCGCCGGGGCCCACGTCCACCAGCCAGTCGGCGCTGAGCATGGTCTCCAGATCGTGCTCCACCACCATCACGGAGTTGCCCTCGTCCCGCAGCGTCTTCAGGGACGCAATGAGCTTGCGGTTGTCCTTCTGATGCAGGCCGATGGAAGGTTCGTCCAGGATATAGAGCACGTTCACCAGTTTGGAGCCAATCTGCGTGGCCAGGCGGATGCGCTGGCTTTCACCTCCGGAAAGGGAGCCGGTGGGACGGTCCAGGGAAAGGTAGTCCAGGCCCACGTCCAGCATAAACTGCACGCGCTCGCGGAGCTCCTTGAGGATGTCCCGGGCCACGTTTTTCTCCCGCTGGTTGAAGCCTTTGGGAATGGCGTCCAGCCACTCTCGCAGCTCGCTCATTTCCATAGCGGCCACTTCCGGGATGGTCTTGCCGTCCACCTTGAAGCAGAGGGCTTCGGCGTTGAGGCGGGTGCCGTGGCAGACCGGACAGGTAATGGTGTCTTCAATATTGTCTATTACGCCGCCCCAGCTTTCCATCTCCGTAAGCGTGCCTTCTCCCACGCGGAAGAGGTCTTCGGAGCCGTATACCAACAGGCTCACGGCCTCGTCCGGTAGGGCTTCGATGGGGTCGTACAGACTGAAGTTGTATTTGCGCGCAATGGCGCGGATAATGTCAAACTTGCGGTTCTCCCGCACGCGGCCCAGGGGAACTATGGCACCGTCTGCCACGGACTTGCTGCGGTCCGGGATAATGGTGTCAATGTTTACGTCCACAATGGTGCCCAGGCCCTTGCAGTGGGGGCAGTAGCCCTGCGGCGAGTTAAAGGAGAAGCTGTGCGGCTGGGGCTCCTGCAGGGAGAGGCCGCTCTCGGGGTCCACCAAGTGCTTGGAGAAGTGCGAGAGGGCGCCCGTTTCGCTGTCCAGGACGGCCAGGGATCCTTTGCCAATGTTGAGGGCCCGGCCCACGGAATCGCGGATGCGGCGGTCGTCTCCGGCCTCGGGCTTGAGGCGGTCCACCACCACTTCAATAAAGTGGGGTTTGTAGCGGTCCAGGGCGTCTACCTCCTGCAGTTCGCGGATTTCTCCGTCTATGCGCACCTCCGTGTAGCCGCGCTTGCGCAGCTGGTCAAAGAGCTCGCGGTAGTGGCCTTTTCGGCCCCTTACCAGGGGGGAGAGGAGGTAGCATTTTCGGCCCGCATACTGGCTCATCACCAGATCCACAATCTGCTCGTCCGTGTAGCGGACCATCTCCTTGCCGCTTTCCGGGGAATAGGCGCGGGAGCCCTTGGCGTACAGCAGACGCAGGAAGTCGTAGATTTCCGTGATGGTGCCCACCGTAGAGCGCGGATTGTTGCCGGTGGTCTTCTGTTCTATGGCAATGATGGGGCTCAGGCCGGTGATTTCTTCCACTTCCTGGTTTTCCAGGATGCCCATACAGTGCTTGGCATAGTTGG
>JAEEQI010000149.1 GCA_016285215.1 Bacteroidales bacterium
AATACCAGCCGTAACGGGCGGGATTCACCCAGCGGTCAAACACCTGCGGGGTGTCGGGTCCGCCGTAAATATCTACGTGTACAGGGTACTTCTTGGCGGGGTCAAAGCCTTCCGGATAATAGATCACGCCGGGGAGTTCCAGCCCGTCCACGGTAATGGTCACAATCTCACCGGTGCGGCCCTTGTAGCTGCCCTGACTGGCAATGAGCTCGGACTTGCCCTTGAGGTCGTGCAGGCGGATTTCCCAAGGGGTCTTGAGGTTGGAGGCCTGGGTGATAAAGTGCTTACCGTCAGGAGCAAAAGAAGCGTCCAGCACATACATCGAAGGGTCGGTCAGGGCCGAAATCACCCCCTTCGGAGAAACCTTATACAGGCCCTGGCGAACGTGGGAATCCCTTTCGGCCAGGAAATAAACGGTGCCGTCCTTTTCTGCGCGAACCAGCTGGATGCGCCAGTTGGGACCGTCGGTGAGGCGCTTGAGCTGGCCGTCGTAGCTCAGGAAGTAAATCTGCTGCCAGCCGGTCTCAAAGCTGCGGACCATATAGAGGCCCTTTTCGGTGAACAGCATACCCTCAATCCAGTCCAGCCAGGTAGGTACTTCTTCGTGATAGATGGCCTTTTTGCTGCCATCGTCCGGGGAAACGGCGTACAGGTCCAGCGTATTCTGGATGCGGGGTTCGCGGCTCACAAAGAAGCTCTTGCTGTCGGCCCCCCAGAAAGGAATGCCAAAGTACTGATCCTCTTTCTCGTCAAAATCGGCCCAGACAATATCGCTGCCGGAGGCCTTTACAAAGCCTATTTTCACCTCGGGATTGCGCTCACCGGCCTTGGGGTAATGCGTGCGGCGGAGAACGCCGTCCTGGCCCTTGGGCGAGTAGATGGGGAACATAGGCACCTGCGTGTCGTCAAAATGGTAGAAAGCCAGCGTCTGGCTGTCCGGACTCCACCAGAAAGCGCAGTAACGCGACGGGCGGCCCAGGATTTCCTCATAATATACCCAGCTGGCGTAGCCGTTCATAACCGTCTCGGTGCCGTCAAAGGTGAGGCGCGTCTCCTTTTCTGTGGCAATATCCACCACCCAGAGGTCGTTGTTGCGGGTGAAGGCCAGCTTGGTGGAATCCGGGCTAAAGGTCAGATTCACAGCGCCTTGGGGCTTAATGGGGAAGTCGGTATACTTTTCCGGAGCCTGGAAACCATTGGTGCGGGCGAGCTTTTTGCCCAGGGTGAGTTTGAAGCACTCAGGGTCTGTGTAGGAGCCGTCGTAAGTAAACGCCACCTCTTTGCTATTCAGCCACTTATGGTCTACGGGAATGGGCTGCAGCCTCTGCTGCGAACGGGCCGAAACCACTACCAGCAGTCCCAGCGCCAGGAAAAGGATCTTTGCTTTCATGGTATAAAGGTACAAAGTTTTTTAAAATATGTATCCGGACCAAAGGGGGGTAAAGCACAAAAATGGTCGCAGAGGGCCGAAAGTGTGCTTTAGGTAGGGTTGAGGAACGGGCGGGGTTTGGATATGAGAGGGAAAAAGGGTAAATTTGGCGTTGAAATGATTCAGGAAGAGTATATCTGGGACCCGCTGAGGAAGAAGAGCGTGAAGAATACGCCCGAGGAGGCGGTGCGGCAGTGGTTTATATCGGTGCTGCACGAGGGGATGAAGGTGCCGGAGCATATGATGGGAAGCGAGGTGGCGTTCAAGCACGGAGCCAAGGAGTACAGGGCCGATATTGTGGTGTATGACCGCACGGCCAGGCCCCTGATGCTCATTGAGTGCAAGCGCCCCGAGGTGGAACTGGATCAGGAAGTGATTGACCAGGCCATCCGCTACTGCAACGAGCTGGAGGTGAAGTACATTGGCATAACAAACGGTGCCAAGACTTTCCTTTTCCAGAGGACGCAGGATGGCTGGGAGTTTATGCAGAAAGCCCCCCTGTGGGAAGAGATGACGGGTCAGATATGACTATAACAGAAGGTTACTTAGAGCATCCGGTATTCAAACTGGTTAGTGAGACGGCCAAGGAGTTGGGCGTACGGGCCTTTGTGATTGGAGGGTACGTGCGGGACTGCTTCCTGGGCCGGCCCAACAAGGACATTGATATAGTAGTAGAGGGGAGTGGCATTGCCCTGGCCGAAGCCCTGGCCAAGAAGACCAAGGCGCGGGTGTCGGTGTTCAAGAACTTTGGCACCGCTATGCTCAAGTACCACGGGATGGAGGTGGAATTTGTGGGCGCCCGCAAGGAGAGTTATCACAGAGATTCCCGCAAACCCATAGTGGAGGACGGCACGCTGGAGGAAGATCAGCTCAGAAGAGACTTCACTATTAACGCGATGGCCTTCAGCCTGCAGGCCGAAGACTACGGAGCCCTTGTGGACCCCTTCGGGGGCATCAAGGACCTGGCGGCGGGCATCATCCGCACCCCGCTGGAGCCGGAACAGACCTACTCCGACGACCCTCTGAGAATGCTCAGGGCCATCCGGTTTGCCGCCCGGCTGAGTACGCCGGAGCATAAGTTCACCATAGTGCCGGAGAGCATCGCCGCTATGAAAGCGATGGCCGACAGAATGCAGATTCTCTCCAAGGAGCGCATCGTGGAAGAGCTCAACAAGATGCTGATGACCGACCACCCTTCTATGGCCTTTGAGACCCTGGAAGAGACCGGTCTTCTGAAACAGTTCCTGCCGGAGCTGAGCCGCCTCAAGGGCGTGGAAACGGTAGACGGCAAGGGACATAAGGAAAACTTCACCCACACGCTCCAGGTACTGGAGAACGTGATCCTCTTTGAGAAGGAAGAGGGCCGCGAGCCCAATCTGTGGCTCCACTGGGCCGCCCTGCTGCACGACATTGGAAAGCCCATTTCCAAGCGTTATGTGGCCGGTCAGGGCTGGACCTTCCACGGTCACGAGGTGGTGGGCGCCCGTATGGTGCCGGAGATTTTCCAGAAACTCAAGATGCCGCTCAACGAGAAGATGAAGTACGTTCAGAAGCTCGTTAACCTGCATCTGAGGCCCATTGCCCTGGTAGACGACGAAGTCACGGACAGCGCCGTCCGCCGCCTGCTCTTTGACGCCGGCGAGGACATTGACGACCTGATGCTCCTGTGCAACGCGGACATCACGTCCAAGAACCCCACCAAGGTGGCCCGCCTCCGCCGCAACTTTGAGCTGGTGAAGGAAAAGATGGCCGAAGTAGAGGCCAAGGACGAGATTCGCAACTGGAAGAACCCCATTACCGGAGATTATATTATGCAGCTCTTCGGCCTGTCGCCCTGCAATACCATTGGACAGCTGAAGGAAATGGTGAAAAACGCCGTCCTGGACGGCGAGATCCCCTACACCTTTGAAGCGGCCGATGCCTATATGAGGGCCAAAGCCGGGGAAATGGGCCTGGAACCCAATGATCAGTGAGTATATAGCATATCTGCGCGATGTCCGGAGGTACTCGCCCCGGACGCAGACGCTGTACCAGGAAGCCCTGACGGAGTTCTCTGAATGGGCAGGAGATACGCTCGACCCTTTGGGTCTCGGTATGACAAAAAACCTGATTCCATCTAGGATAAGAGAGTACGAGGCCCATCTCATTGAGAAGGGGCTTAAGCCGCGGACGGTGCATCTGCATATGAGTGCGCTCAGCGGGTACTGCAACTACCTTATTAAACAGGGTAAGCTCAAGTCCAATCCGGTCCGTGGGGTCAAGCGGCCCAAGATGGAAAAGCGTCTGCCGGAGTACTACACGGAGAAATCGATGGAGGACTATCTCAAGGAGACGGCCCACGCAGCAGGGGAGGAGGAGCTCCAGATTCTGCTGAGCCTCAAACCCGGCGACAAACTGGCTTCGGAGCTTTACAACCGGAGGCTTCGCCGCCTCATCATCAGCCTGTTGTATGCCACCGGCATAAGAAGGGCCGAACTCATAGGCCTTCAAAAGCAAAGCGTGGACCGCGGGAGGCAGACTCTCCGCGTAAAAGGAAAGGGAGATAAAATGCGAGAAATTCCCCTGATTCCTTCCATTCTTGAAGAAATTTCACTATATTTACAAGCAGCTAGCTTGATGACAGGCGTCAGTAAGCCGGAAAGTCCGCTCCTGACAACGGAAAAAGGCAAGCCCCTTTATCCGGAGTTCGTGGACCGGGCGGTGAAAGCGGAACTGGACGGTTACGGCATCAGCGGGAGGAAATCCCCCCACGTGCTCAGGCATTCGCTCGCAACGGCCCTGTTGGACGAAGGAGCGGACCTGAATGCCATCAAAGAGATGCTGGGCCACTCCAGCCTTGCGGCCACGGAGGTTTATACCCACAACTCCATCGAGCGGCTCAAGGCACAATATATGAACGCCCATCCCCGGGCAAAAAACGAAGAAAGTCATGATTAATGTCAAGTCCCTTAAGTTCAACGCAGACGAGAAGCTGCTGGACTTCATTGAGAAGAAAGTTGGAAAAGTAGAGAAATTCTTCGACAACATGGGTGATATCGATGTCACCCTCAGCCTCCTCCCGGATGCAGAAAACAAGAGCGTGAAACTCCAGACCCACATCCCCGGAGAAGACCTGATCATCGAGCGCAACGCCCACACCTTCGAGGAAGCCGTCACGGATGCCGCAGACGCCCTGAAGGAGAAGATTGTCCGTGCCAAGGAAAAGAAATTCGCTAAGTAATTGGCTGCACAAAAAGGATATATCGAAACGGACCGCCAGGTCCGAGCCATACTTGAAGATGTCCGTAGTGGCATCTTCAAGTGTGTATATCTGTTAATGGGTGAAGAACCCTATTACCCCGAACTGGTGTGCAATGCCATCATTGACAACTGCCTCCAGGACTGGGAAAAAGACTTCAACGAAACCATCTGCTACGGGGCCGATGTCAATGCCGAAACCGTTATCACCGCCGCCCGCCGCTTCCCAATGATGGCAGACAGGCAGCTGGTGGTGGTAAAGGAAGCCCAGCAGATGAAGAGCCTGGAAGAGCTGGCCATCTACTGCCAGCAGCCGCTGGAGAGTACCGTGCTGGTAATCCTGATGCACGGCGCCAGCGCAGACAAGCGCCGCGGCCTGTATAAGAGCGTCCTTAAGACGGGCGTGATTGTGGAATCCCCGGTGCTGAGGGACTACGAGATGCCCCAGTGGATTACCTCGTACTACGAGGGCAGGGGACTCAAGATTCACCCCGAGGCTGCGCAGCTGTTGGCCGAAAGCGCCGGAACCGAGCTGGGCAAGATAGCCGTAGAAACGGACAAGCTCCTCAAGAACCTCCCCGAGGGCGTAAAGGAGATTGGCGTGGCCGATATTGAGAAGAACGTGGGCATCAGCCGCCAGTACAGCGTGTTTGAGCTCACCAAATGCCTGAGTTACCGCCAGGCTGCGCAGGCGCTCAAGATTGCCGCCTACATTGGCCAGACGCCCCGTTTTGTGCTGCCTATGGTGATAGCCCCTCTCTTTACGCACTTCCAGCGCATAGAGAAGTATCACGCCATCCTTCCCACCAGGCCCTCTCCCGGAGATGCCGCCCGCATCCTGGGGGTCAATCCCTACTTCCTGAAAGAGTACGACGCTGCCGTAAGGAACTACAGCCTGCCGCAGTGTATGGCTGCCATAAGCCTGCTTACAGACTTTGATTACAAGGGAAAGGGCGGAGATGCCGGAGAAGCGTCGCAGCCGGACCTGTTTACCGAGTTGGTGGTGCGGCTATTAAATATTTGATAAAAATTTATTGCAAAACAATAATTATTTACTATATTTGCGTCAAATAACAGATTCTTTACCCCTGCGGGGTTCAGAATGACAAGTTTCTGAGCAAAGCGAAGAATCTTTATACTTAAAGCAATGGCTATTATTGAAGTAAAGAACGTAACAAAGACCTTCGGCCCTAAAGTGGCGCTGGACAAGCTCTCGCTGGACATTCCGGAGGGCAAGATCTTCGGCCTCCTGGGGCCCAACGGCGCGGGTAAGTCCACACTTATCCGTATCATCAACCGCATCACCCTGGCTTCTGAGGGTGAGGTGTACTTCCAGGGTCACCCCATCACGGAGGAGGACGTCTCCCGCATCGGTTATCTGC
>JAEEQI010000008.1 GCA_016285215.1 Bacteroidales bacterium
ATACAGGAAGGTCTTGTCTTCACCCATGGCCTCATAATACGGTTCCGAGGCGCTTACCTCTACATACTTGGTAAAGATCTTGATGGAGCCCAGAGCATCAACATAGTCGGGAACCTTGGCAAAAGCATTCACATACAGGCTGGGTTTCTCAGAGAAGGAAACCTTGGCACCGGCATCGAAACCGGCCTTGAGGCCCTCAAGGGTGGTGGTGTTCTGGTAGTAGTTCCACACTTCCACGGTGATACCGTCACCATATTCTTCCTGCAGATACTCAATCACAGCCTGGTTCACACCGGTAACGCTTACCTTGACACCGTTCTCCATAAACTGGACCTTGGACTGTACGGTGTTGCCGTTGACGACCAGAGCCTGCTCAGTCTCTCCATAGACACCGGTTGCCGAAGCATTCTTAAGGAGGATGGCCAGGGAGTTGGCATCATTCTTAGAGAAAGCGGTAGCTTCTACGGGAATAAAGACCGTAACGTCGTTGACAACACGAATGTGTACCGACAGCTTGGAGGCGTTATACTCATTGGCAGGGCACACGGAAAGGTTCACCTCCACACCGGTGGAACCCTTCTCTTCCTTGACCTCAGGGGCAGCAACTAAAGCACGGGTAGCCTTGGTGCTATAAAGGGTGTTGCCCATGGAAGAGAAAACGAAATCCGGCTTGGCTACCATCTGGAAAACGTGCTCTTCAGCTTTTTCCTCTTCGGCAGGGTTCAGCTTGGAATTTGTGCAAGCCGCAAATGCCACAGCGGCCGCCATCATAAACAAGAATACACTCTTTTTCATAACAATAGACAACCTTTTATTTTCAGGCTGTAAAGTTAATAAAAATTTTTGAAATATTCATTTTTGCACACAGAAAACATGCCTACGGGCATGGGGAGAGGGATGCGCATACAATCTTAAATCGTTTTTCGGCCCTACACGCACTAAGATTGTCAATAGTGACGATCTTAATGCGTTACATGAGCATCACTGTGCCCCCATCAAGGCGGCGGTTTACATCCGGTCTCCGATAAAGAGGTTGATGGCGGTCAGGAGTTTCTTTCCCTGAAGGTAAGGCAGATTGATATGGTAGGCCTGGGGCCACATACAGATGGCCTTTCCTGCCATAATCTGATCGATGCGATGCATCTTCTCCCTATGCTCCGGCGTATCCCAGACAGGACCGAAGTACTGCTTTCCCATGGCCTGATAAAAACGCGCAAGCATCTTTCTGTCCATGTGGAATAGGTGCTTGATCATGGGATTGGGACCGTACCCGCTCATGTGGGAGAGAATGTTGAAATCCAGCAGGGGATTGCCGTAGCCGAAATCGCCCAAATCTATCCAGTACACCTTGCCCTGCGCTGTAATGATATTGCAGGGATTAAGGTCTCCGTGCAGGCAGGTGGTTGCAGGCTCCAATTCGTCAAGATAGCCTGCCAGCCTTGCCTTGACATTGTCCGGAATCACCTTGTTCTCCATAATCATTTCCCGGGTACGCAAGGCAAGATTGTCAAAAGATTCCGTATTGCATGGAATGGAGTGAAGCGCCTTGGCATATTCTGCCGTAACGCCGGCCAGTTCCTCCAGCCGTTCGGGATGGTCGGCAATGATCCTTCCGAACGACTCCTTGCCTTGAATCCGCTGGACAGTCATGCCGTAACGCTGCCCGTCCGTTACAAACTCATAAGGTTCGGCCGATGGAATCCCCATTTGAAAGACTGCCTTGGAGCGTAGAAACTCCTCCTCCGCCTTGCTGGCAGAAATGCCGGGTTTATTCAACTTAAGGATTACGGAGTCGTCTGTCTTGTTGTAGTAGGATTCCCCGAAACCTCCTCCGCCAAAAGATACCCATTCTTGAAGGTCAACGATTTTTGCTTCCATCGTACAATTATTATGTGCAAAAATAAAAAAGATTTTTCGTAAATTTAGATCCAGCCGGAGGAAAACGGCGCGGCGCTTTATCAGGGAATCACCGACAGATACCAAGCAAGCTCTACCTACGGTCGGCTGCTTTACATTAACTAACAACAGGACGGTACCTGTCTAAAAAACGGAAGTACTATACAGGTTAGAATGGTACCAAGGTCGGGCTCTCTCCCTGTAGGTAAGGGTTTAAAGCGAGATAATGTGTACCAATTTGGTACTTTATGAAATAATACATATCTTTGCAGAGCTAAAGGAATTGAATTATGGTCGTTGTAAGCAGTAGAGAATTCAGGGCCAACCAGAGAAAATACTTTGATTTGGCCCGCGTAAACGATGTCGTGATAGTCTCAAGGTCTCACGGCAGCTATCGCCTTGTCCCCATCAAGGAACAGGATACGCTCATTGATCAGGCTACTCTTGACGCAAAGATTCGTCAAGGAATTGCTGATTATGAAGCTGGTAAGGTACATCGGATGCACGAGAACGAGAGTTCGGAAGCTTTCCTGGAGAGGATGATTAGCGAGGGGTAATATGTATAGCATCGTATTTTCAGAAGACGCAAAGAAGGACTTGAAATTGCTCCAAAAGAAAGCACCACAAGCCCTCTCTAAACTTGCAAAGTTACTGGATGAACTAAAAGAGCATCCCAGAACCGGAACTGGGCAAGTGGAACAACTCAAGGGTTATGATGGAACGGTTTATTCCAGAAGAATTACTCAGGAGCACCGGCTTGTATACAAGATATACGATGATGTGATTGAGGTCCTGGTACTCTCAGCCTTCGGTCACTACAAATAAGACATGGCGTTCACCCTAAAATCGGGGGACGTTATTTTATCATAGAAGCAAAAGCGTTTGTCTAGCTGTTGAATTGTTTATCTCTACCTATAAGGAAACGGAGTCTTTTGCGGCAGTTAATCTCGGCGGAAAAACACACGGCAGATAGGTACGGCGGTTAAACATGCGTCGTAAATCAAGCCGCTGAATTAATGGGATCGTGACCCACTCCCGCTACAAAACCAGCAAAGCCGGTTTTGTAGCAAAGAGTCTTAAGACTCATTGGGGGCCTAATCCCCCAAACCCCCTGGGTCGCTACGCTCCGTCACTACTGGAACCGTCAATACTTAAACTCACTATATGTTTCCGGCGCTATGCTTAGCGGCGGTTTTTTTGTGCGCGGGTGTGGAGTAGGTAAAAATAGTGCTATCTTTGGTCTATAAAACGAACTTTTAACACATGAAACAATTGTTATCTACTTTCATCGTTCTGCTTATGGGCACTTTCTTGTATGCCCAGGAGTACGACATCGAGTTTATTTCCAATCACATTTACCTGAAAGCGGACGTTAATGGGAAGCCTGCGCATCTGGTTTTCGATACAGGTTCCGCCGATGTGTATTTGGATAGTACATGGCTTGCTAAAAGCGGTATCAAGTATCCACAGATGGGTAAAGCCATGGTACGTGGTGCAGGAAATGAAGCCAGGAAAACAACGATTGTTTTCTCTGGAGTCAGCATCTCAATGGGCGGAAAACAATACGCTCCCCAGATGGTGCCTGTTATTGACCTGCGCGCCATCCTTGGGGGTGCTACTGACGGCATTTTTGGCCTCAGGGACCTGAAGGGGAAAGTCATCACCATGGATTACAAGAATCGTAAGCTAACGCAGTCAGATAAGGTTACGTCGGCCCAGACAGAGGGCTTCACTCGCATTCCGATACAGACCAGTCCGAACCATCCGGGGCAAATCCTCATCCCCATTGAGGTTACCGTTTCTCCGGGCAAGGTCATTTCTGGCAAGGCGTTACTGGATACCGGGTCGGGCCAGGGTCTCGAATTTACCAGCAAAGCGGCCATCAAATATGGGTTGGACAAGATTGAAGACAAAGTCCGTTTCCACTATGAGCACGGTGGCGTAGGTGGAGAATCAGCCGGTTACGAGTTCGGTATTGACAAAGTGACGGCAGGTAACATCCTGCTCTCCCAAGGCAAGGCTCGATACAGTACAGACAATGCCGGAGCCATGGCAAGCGAAGATTATATTGCCGTCATAGGAAATGGCATCTGGCAACATCTTACTCTCATCCTCGATTTGAGTAAGTCCATTTTATATCTTAGGAAGGACCTGTAATTAAGAAGGCCCCTGTGCGCTGAGTGGTCAGACGTACAGGGGTCTCTGTCTTCCGGCGCTATGCTTAGCGGCGGTTTTTTTGTGCGTATTGGTTGTAGGTGGCCTGCATGGTCTGGTAGTCGGCGGGATCTCGCCAGTAGGAGGCGGGGAGGGTCACCGGAACAGCGGCGTAAGAGTCTTCAATCATGCCCGGCTTGGTGCACCAGAGATATTTGAAACGGGCCGAAGCCAGGTGCGGGCGTTCTCCCAGGCGGGTGAAGAAATTGAGGGTGACAACCCCTTCCAGGCGGGCCGGGAGGTCGTTCTGGTTGGAAAGGGCGTTGCCCAGGGAGTAGTAAACGGGGACCCCGTTGATAGACTCCATGTCCTGCACCACGTGCGGATGGGAGCCCACAATCACATGGGCGCCCTGCTGGATGAGCCAGCGGGCCATTTCTTCCTGCTCGGCGTTGTGGGTGAGGGCATATTCTACACCCCAGTGGGGGCATACCAAAACGATATCGGCGTTCTCCCGCGCACGGGCCATGATGGGTGCCAGGGAAGCTTTGTTCATTCTCTGCACCTTGGGCCAGCGGGCCGAAGCTCCCTGGTTGGTGCCATAGGTGAAGTTCACGATGGCCAGTTTGAGGCCTTTCACGTTCACGAAGAGGGGGTTGAGGAGGGTGTCGGCGGCTTCGTTGGCGGCTACGCCGGTGTAGCGGAGCCCCCGGAGTTCCATTTGCTCAATGGTGCGGCTAAGGCCGGCGGATCCCTTGTCCAGGACGTGGTTGTTGCCCAGCAGGAATACGCCAAACCCTACCTCGGAGAGGTATTCGGGGAAGGATTCCGGACCGGAGAAGACCGGATAACCGGAGTAAGGCTTGCCGGCCAGGGGGAACTCCATGTTGCAGATGGCCAGATCGGCCCCTTGGATATCTTCTTCTACGTATTTGAAGAAACTGCTGTAGCCATACTGTGCCGAACTTTCCATAACCCGGCCATGGCTCAGGACGTCTCCTACAATGAAAATACGGACGGTGTCCGACTGCGGGGCCGGAGCCTTCCAGAACTCCATGGGGAAACGGATTCCCTGGGCTGCCCCCGCCAACGGAAACAGGAGCCACAGGGTCAGCGTAAGAATATGCCGGACAAAGTGTTTCACAGGGCCACAAAGATACGTAACTTACAGATTTATTTCAAATAATTATGTTATCTTTGCGTGTACCACAAAGACTGATTGTCCAATGAACAAAGCAAACGCTAAAATCTTGTGCGCAATCCTCCTCACGGCGGTCTTTTTCTCCAGCACTGCTGTCGCGCAAAAGATAACCTTTGTGCCACAATGGACCGCGCAGGCGCAGTTTGCCGGTTATTACGTGGCAGAAGACATGGGCTTCTACAAAGATGCCGGTCTAGATGTCGAGATTGTACACCCTTCCGTTGCCCAGCCGGCCATAACGCGCGTACTCAACGGAGAGTGTCAGGCCACCACCCTTCAGCTGTGCCAGGCCATGGACGTAATTGATTCCGGAACGCCCATCGTGAACATCCTGCAAACCTCCATGAACAACGGAATGGTCATTGCCAGCTCCCGCGGAGTGGACCCTCTCACCCAGAAGGGAGCCCGCGTAGGTATCTGGAGTGTGGGATTTGGACAGGTGGCCATCTGTATGAGCGTGAAGGAGCAGCTGGATTACGAGTGGATCCGCTTCGCCTCCAATGTGAATCTTTTTGTGGCGGGAGCGCTGGACGCTACCCTGGCCATGAGTTATAACGAGTTTTATCAGCTGTTGCAGGCCGGTATGCAAATCCCCGAAGAGAGTGTCTACCGTTTCTGTGACCACGGCTACAACGTGCAGGAAGACGGCCTGTATATGACCCGTGCTTATTATGACAAGCATAAAGATGAGGCCAAGCGCTTTGCAGAGGCCAGCCGTCGCGGCTGGGAATGGGCGGCCGAACATCCGGAAGAGGCGCTGGATATTGTGATGAAGTACGTGGAGGAGGCACAGATTGCCACCAACCGTACCATGCAGCGCCTGATGCTCAAGGAGATACTCCGTCTTCAGGTAGACCGCGAATCCGGAGAGCGGGAGTTCCGCCTCCGTCCCGATATGGTGAAACTGGCCAGCAACCTCATGGTAGAGAACTTTATGCTGGGCCGGGAAATCACTTACGAAGAACTGATTGAACAATAGGAGGAGAGGATATGCAAAACGAATTACAAGGATACGTTCGCAAAAAACTCTCCGTCCGTGTGAGTTTGTGGGTGGTACTGTTTGCCGCCGTTATTTTCCTGGCAGCCCTGAGCTTCCTGTTTGTACAGTCCCGTACGGCCGTCCGTAAGGAGGCCATCAGCCATGCCACGGAGATCCTGGACAAGACCTCCCTTCGTGTAACCGGCATTCTCAACCGGGTGGAGGTGGCATCCAAAATGACCGAATGGCTGGTAGACCGCCATCTCGATGATCCGGAAGCCATGTTGTTATACAGCCGGAGCATGCTGGTCAACAATCCGGATTTCACTTCCTGCTCCATTGCTTTTGAGCCCTATTATTTCAAGGAGTACGGGCGGTATTTTTCGGCCTATACCAGATACGACGCGGATACCCTCCGCACCACGCAGGGAGGATCGGACGCCTACCAGTATTTCTATATGGACTGGTACCTGATGCCCAAGCTCCTGGATAAATCCACGTGGACAGAGCCTTACATGGAGCTGGATGCCGCCTCGGGCCATCAGGAGATGGTGACTTCCTACAGCCAGCCCCTGGTCAACAGCAAGGGTGAGTACGTGGGAACCCTTAACACCGGCCTTTCGCTCAACTGGCTGTCCCAGACCATTTCGGCCGTCAAGCCCTATCCCAACTCTTACAGTGTCATGGTGGGTAAGGGCGGTACTTACTTTGTCCACCCCGACGAAAACAAACTCCTCAAGCAGACCATCTTCACGCCCACCATGGAGAAGGCCGATTCGGCCCTCACCTCTTTGGGACACGCCATGCAGCGGGGAGAGGAAGGCATGACGGAGCTTCGCCTCAACGGCGAGCACTGCTATGTGTTCTATAAGCCGCTGGGCGTTACCGGCTGGAGTATGGCCATCGTGTGCCCGGAAAGAGATATCTTCCAGGGCTTCACCCGCCTTCGTACCACGGCCCTGTCCATTGTGGCGGTGGGTCTGCTGCTGATGCTGTTCTTCTTCATCCGCATCATCACGCGGGAACTGCAGCCGCTGCGGCGCCTGGCCGACGAGGCCGAAACCATAGCCTCCGGTCAGTTCCAGACGCAGCTGCCGGACTTTGGCCGCGTGGATGAGATTGGCCAGCTGAGCCAGTCGTTTGGCAATATGCAACAGTCTCTGGTGAACTATATCAAAGAGCTCCAGACCACCACGGCCCAGAAGGCATCGCTGGAGAGTGAGCTCAACGTGGCCGCCAGCATCCAGATGTCTATGCTGCCCAGCGTGTTCCCGGACCGCGAGGGCCTGGATATGTTTGCCTCCATGACCCCGGCCAAGGAAGTGGGTGGAGACCTGTACGGTTATCTGCTTACGGACAACACCCTGTACTTCTGCGTGGGAGACGTGAGCGGAAAGGGTGTGCCGGCCTCCCTGTTTATGGCCCAGGTTACGCGTCTGTTCCGTACGCTGGCCGGTCAGCAGCTGCTTCCGGCCGATATCTGCCGCCATATGAACGATGCCCTCTCCGGAGAGGAGAACCAGACCGATATGTTTGTGACCCTCTTCGTGGGCCTGGTGGATCTGACCACCGGTCATCTTTCCTTCTGCAACGCAGGCCACAATCCGCCCGTGATTGGCGGAGGAGAGAACGGCGGAGACTTCCTCCAGATGCAGTCCAACTTCCCTATTGGCGTGCTGCCGGGCCTGGTGTTCCAGGGGGAAGAGATCGATACCATCAAGAACCGCCCGCTGCTCATCTACACGGACGGTCTCAACGAGGCCGAAAACCGCCAGCACGAGCAGTTTGGAGACGACCGCCTGCTGGACATCCTGCGCAATACCCGCTTCGATTCGGCCCGCCAGGTGGTGGAAACCCTCTGCGAGTGCATTGAGAAGCACAGAGACGGCGCCGATCCCAACGATGACTTAACCATTATGTGCCTGCGAGTAAGTTAGGCTAATCAAATATGCGAAAATTCTTCAGTACCCTTTTCACGCTGGTGCTGTCTGTCAGTGCCGTTCTGGCCCAGGACTCCATCCAGCAGATCGTAGACCTTCAAGCCAGTCAGGAACCTCTGAAAGGTTCGGCCTGGGGCTTTTATGCCGTAGATGCCGCCGGCAATACGCTGGCCAGCCATAATGCCGGGATACGCCTGACGCCGGCCTCCAACCGCAAGCTGGTGACCACCGGCGTGGCCCTGCATGCCTTCGGCCCGGATTACCGTTTCCGTACGTCGCTGGGCTATACCGGTACCATTGAGCCCGATGGCACCCTCAAGGGAGACCTGTACATCATTGGTGGGGGAGACCCTACCCTGGGTTCGGCCGATACGGCTTATGTCCTCAAGGCCGATGCCCTCTTCTGGAAATGGAAGACCCTCCTGCGGGAAAAGGGCATCCAGCGCATCCACGGCCGCATCATTGGAGACGGAAGTGCCTACGAAGGGGATCTGGAGCACGCCTCCTGGGATTATAACGATTCCGGCACCTACTACGGTACCGGCGGCAACGCCCTCTGCTTTTACGAGAACGCCATTGATATGCAGGTGAGTGCTACCCGCGAGGGAGAGCCCATCAACATTACCCGCATTTACCCCGAGACCCCCTGGCTGCACGTCATCAACTACGGCGTTACGGGTCCCGCCGGCAGCGGCAACAGCCTCTTCCTGTTTACCACGGACTTTTCCCACAAGGCAGAGATGCGCGGCGTCTTTGGAGTGGACCGCCGTCCCAAGATTGAAAGCGCGTCCAACAAATATGGAGACCTTACCTGCGCCTACTACTTCTGGAAAAACCTCCGGGATACCGGCTGGGAAGTAACCGGCGGCTATGCCCACGTCAACCGCGGCGGCTACATCCAGGGCTCCGACTTTGTAGAAATGGGAAAGGCCGGAAAACCCGTTGTGCTGGGTTATACGGAGGGACCTCGTCTGGCCGATATTGCCCGTCTGACCAACGTCAGAAGCGATAATTTCTATGCCGAGGCTATGCTGCGCGCTATGGGCGAGAAGGCTACGGGAGTGGCCGAGTACGACAGCTGCCTGGTGGCCGAGAGCGTGGTGCTCCGCGACATGGGCCTGGACCTGGACCATATCCGTTTTGCCGACGGCAGCGGCCTGTCTTCCCAGAATTTTGTTACTCCGGAGTGGATGGTGAGTTATCTGCAGGCCATCCAGAAGAGCCCGGCTTTCCCCGCCTTCCTGGCTTCGCTTCCGCAGCCCGGAGAGGGAACGCTGAGTATGATCCGTTTCCCCGGAGCCGACCGCGTGCGTATGAAGAGCGGCTCCATCACCGGCGCCCTCTGCTATTCGGGTTATATCCTGGATGCCAACGGAAAGCCCGCCGTTACTTTCTCTATCCTTACCAACAACTCGCTGGTTGGTTCGTCTGAAGTGCGCAAGGCGCTGGTTCAGATGATTCGGAAACTCACCGAATAGAGAAAATTTTGTATCTTTGTAAGATGATTAAAAAGAAGATCTATATCTGTCTGCTGGTCCTTCTGGCTGCCGTTTCGTGTAAAACGGTGAGCCACTTGCAGGAGACGGCCACCGAGCTTTTCAGAGGCGAGGTAGTGGCCAAGGTGGGAGATCACCGGCTGCACCGTGCAGAGCTGGAGAGCTACATCCCCGCCGGCGTCTCGGAAGAGGACAGCACCTCCCTGGCCCGCCAGTTCATTCAGAGCTGGGCAGAGGATCTCCTGCTTATGGATATGGCTGAGGCCCAGCTTTCGGCCCAGGAGAAAGACGTAAAGGCCGAACTGGAAGAATATCGCAAAAACCTCATCAAATACCGCTACGAGCAGCTTTACATCCAGCAGCGCCTGGATACGCTGGTCACCGAGGACGAGGTAGCCATCTTTTACCGGGATAATCCGGACCGTTTCCGTCTGGAGCGCCCCATCCTCAAATCCCGTTATATGGTCATCCCGGCCGACGCCCGAAGCCTGAAGCTCATCAAGGCCAAAATGTCGTCGGACGACGAAATTGAGGTAGTGGAGGCTGACAGCCTGGCCGCCTCGGTGGCGCTTAAGTACGCCGATTTGTCGGAAACCTGGATGGACGCCCTGGCCCTGGCCCGTGAGGCCGTGATAGACTACCGCACGCTGGTGGCAGGAATCAAGAACCCCTTCGTGGAGGTAACGGACGACGCCGGCAACCTGCACGTGGTCTACGTGGTGGATATGGTTCCGGACGGCAAGACCGCCCCTATCGAGTATTGTGAGGAAAGAATCCGGGATCTTATCCTGAGTTCCAGAAAACACGCACTGGAAGAGGGTCTGGCCCAAGACTTGCTGGAGAACGCCCGCAAGAACAACAAGTTTGTAATCTATGATTATGAAAAATAGCATCGTCATTGCGGCAGGACTGTTTCTGGCCTGCCTTCCCCTGGGAGCCCAGAAGTACAAGGGCATTGTGGATAAATCCGTTGCCGTGGTAGGCGGAGAGACCATCCTCCTGTCGGATGTAGAGGCCGAAGTTCAGCAGCAGCGCGCTGCCGGCAGCTCCAGCGACCGTGACCTCCGTTGCGAGATTCTGGAAGCTATGATGGAGAGCAAGATTTTCCTTATGCAGGCCCGCATTGACTCCCTCACCGTGGGAATGGATATGGTCCAGAACAACCTGAGCCAGCGTATCGACTGGTTCCGTACCCAACTGGGCGGTGACGAAGAAATGGAAAAATACTTTGGCAAGCCCCTGTACAAGCTTCGTCAGGAGTGGACCAAGACCCTGGAAGAGCAGAGTCTCACCGAGCAGGCCCGTTACTCGGTGGCCAGCAAGATTTCCGAGGTAACCCCTTACGATGTCCAGGAGTATCTCAAGGCCACGGACCCCGAAGATCTTCCCGTGGTTCCCGTGAAGTACCAGCTTAGCCAGATCTGCCTCTATCCGGACCGTGCTGCAGCCGCTACCGCCGTGCGCGAAAAGCTGCTGAGCCTGCGCGAGCGTATTATGAACGGTGAAAAGTTTGCCACCCTGGCCCGCATCTATTCCGAAGATCCGGGCAGCGCCCGCCGCGGCGGAGAACTGGGTATGGCCTCCAAGTCCATCTTCTGGCCCGCCTTCTCCGATGCCGCTATGGCCCTGAGGCCCGGCACCATTTCCCAGATTGTGGAAACCCCCGACGGCTTCCATATCATTGAAGTCATTGAGAAGAAGGGAGATATGTTCAACGCACGTCACATCCTTCTCAAGCCCCAGTATACGCAGGAAGACCGCGAAAAGGCCTTCGCCCGTCTGGACAGCCTCAAGAACGCCATCCAGCAGGAGGAGATTCCTTTTGACCTGGCTGCCCGCTTCTATTCCGAAGACCTTCCCACCCGCACCAACGGCGGTCAGATGGCAGACCCTTCCACCGGTTCCTCCTACTTTGAAATTGACCAGCTCAAGCCGGCCGACTATGCCGCCATCAAGGATTTGGAGCCCGGACAGATTTCCGAGCCCGTGGAGTCTCAGGATAACGAAGGCTACCTCCAGGGCCGTCAGGGTAACCTGATTTACAAGATCATCCGCGTGGACAAGATTCTCCCGGCCCACACCGCCACTTTTGAGAACGACTACAACCAGATTCTGGAAACCGTTCAGCAGAAGAAGCAGATGGAGGCCGTGGATGCCTTCCTGAACAACAAGATCAAGAACACCTATATTGTCATTGACCCCTTGTTTGCCGAGTGTGACTTCTCCCGGGAAGCTTGGAACGCCCGTAAATAGTGCATTTTTCCGGGACTCATAAATGGCTGATGCCCGTGCTGCTACTGCTTTTCGCAGTGGCGGCTTTGGCTTATGAGCCCCCGCAGGAGCCGGTCCAGGAAAAAGACAAGGTCCACCTGATTAGCGCCCAGAGCGCCCAGCTCATAGAAAAAGATGGCGAGAACTACCGAAAAGTGGTGGGTCCCGCCAAATTCTTGCATAACGACACGTATCTTCTCTGCGATACGGCCCTGTGGAACGTGAATACCAACATCATTGACGCCACGGGCAACGTGCAAATTATCCAGGACCGCACCAAACTGTCCAGCGCCACCCTCCAGTACGTGGTAGACGACAATATGGCCAAGTTCCGAGGAGAGCTGGTGCAGCTGGAAGACAGCGACCACAACACCCTCCGTACCCGTTATCTGGACTACAACACCAAAGACTCGGTGGCCATTTTCCAGAACGGCGCGGCTATGCGGGACAAGGACGGACAGATCATAGAGAGCCTGTATGGCACCTACGATGCCAAGGCCCACCTCTTTATCTTCAACGACCAGGTGAATATGTATATGGACACCACGTTTATGAAGACGTCCCGCCTGGAGTACAGAAGTGACCTGTCCACCGCCTATTTCGGTTACGGCACCGATATGTGGCAGGACGACCAGATGCTAAGCGCCGACGACGGCTGGTACGACCGCAACAAGGAGTTGTACTTCTTCCGCCGCCGGGTGCACCTGCTTACCCAGGACCAGGAAATCTGGAGCGACTCCCTCTACTATCACCGCGTGGCGGGAGACGTGGAGATGCTGGGCAATGTGGAAATTATGGATACCACCCGCAATGTCTTCGGCCTGGCCGGACGGATGGAGTACTCGGATTCCCTTTCGCAGATCCGGATGACCCGGGACCCCGCCATTATGTCCATTACGGAGGAGAAAGAGCGCGTGGATACCGTTTATGTGGGGGCCGATATCCTCTTCTCGCGTGCCTACAAGCGCTGCGACATTCCCGAGGAGTGGGTGAAAGACGCTGAGAAGCGTACGAAGGACATCTCCGGAGACCCGGTGATGGAGTATCGCAAGAAAGCCGCCGAAGAAGCCGCCAAGAAAGCGGCCGATGCCCTCAAGAACGACCCCGCCAAACAGGCCGAAGAAGCGGCCCGCAAGCTGCGCGAACAAAAGAATAATCAGAAGGGAAAGTTGGAGGCCGCGGCGCCTCCGGACCAGGAGGATACCACAGCCGTCAAAAAGCCGGAACCCGCTGTGAAAGCCCCTGTGGATACAGTTCCCCCGCCTCCGGATACATCCAAAGTGAATATCGTCTGGGGTTCCAAGAACGTGCGTCTCTTCCGCCGCGATATGCAGATGGCGGCAGACTCCCTCTATTACACGGACCTGGATTCCCTGGTACGCCTGTATAGAGACCCTATCTTCTTTAACTCCGGCAACCGGCAGTATGCGGCCGACAGCATCTATATGGTCATCAAGAACCGCCAGATGCAGCGGGCCCATCTGCTGTCCAATGCCTTCATCACCATTGAGGAGGCCCCGCAGGCCTACGACCAGATTCGCGGAACCGAGATGGTGGCCTACTTTGACTCCACCAACGCCCTTACGCGTTTTGACGCCCTGGGCGGTGCTTCTTCCCTGTTTTATCTGGAAGAGAACGACGCCCTGGCCACGGTGAACAAGGTGGAGGCCAAGATGATTTACGCCACCTTCGTAAACGACACCCTCTCCAGGATGTACTATTACGACAATGCCAAAAACGACGGCTACCCCACGGTGCAGCTGCCGGAAGAGGACAAGACCCTCAAGGGTTTCCGTTGGGAGCCGGAGAGAAGGCCCAAGTCGCCGCTGGATGTGACGGCGCTGGAGCCGCGTCCCAGCGAGCGCATTGCCTACCTCTCCCGTCCGCACGCCAAGTTCCAGCAGACCGAGGATTACTTCCCCGGCTATATCAACAAAGTGTACCGGGACATTGCCATCCGCGACTCCCTGACCGTGGTAAGACAGCGGGAGAAGGAGCAGAGGGAAGCTATGGAGAAAGAACTGGCCGCCCTGAAAGCACAGGAGGTGCAGGAAGACACTTTGGCCGTTCAGGCCGATACGACGATGACTGCGCTCAAGGATACGCTGAAGGCACCTCTGGACAGTCTGGCAGCCGCCCCGCTGGACAGCCTTTCCAAAGCGCCAGTAGACAGCCTCGCCTCCGAAGTCAAGAAAGAACCCACCCCTAAGGAGCTCCGCCAGGCCGAAAAAGCCCGAAAGGAGGCCGAAAAAGCCAGAATAAGAAAGCAGAAAGACGAGGAAAGGAAGGCCCGCTGGGCCGAACTGGACCGCCGCGACGCAGAGAAGAAAGCCGCCAAGGAGCAGAAGAAACTGGAGAAGGAGCGGGCCCGAAAGCTGAAAGCCCTCCAAAAGCTGGAGAAGAAGGCCCAGAAGGAACGGGCGCGGTTTGAAAGATACCTCCGCAGGGAACAGGAGCGGGAACTCAGAAGACAAAACAAACGCAAAAAGTGATATGAAAAAGACCGTACTAGTATCCGGTGGTGCCGGTTTCATTGGCAGCCACGTTACTGTAGAACTCATCAATGCCGGCTACGACGTAGTGGTGGCCGACAATTTCTCCAACTGCGACCGCACCTGCTATGAAGGCGTGAAAAAGATCACCGGCCGCGAGGACCTTCCTCTGGAAGTGGTAGATTTCTGCGATATGGCCGCCACCAACGCTCTCTTTGCCAAGTATCCCATTGACGCCGTTATCCACTTTGCCGCCTTCAAGGCCGTGGGTGAGTCGGTAGAGCAGCCGGTCCGCTATTACAAGAACAACCTTACCAGCTTCCTCAACGTGCTGGAGGCCGCCCAGAACAAGGGTGGCTGCAATGTGCTGTTCTCTTCTTCGGCCACCGTATATGGAGAGCCCGATGTGGTTCCCGTGACGGAAAAGACCCCTCGTCAGCCCGCCACCTCCCCTTACGGCAACACCAAGACTATGTGCGAAGACATCCTTCACGACACCGTCAAAGCCAACGGCGGCAAGATCAAGGGTATCCTCCTCCGCTACTTCAACCCCATTGGCGCCCATCCCAGCGCCCTCATTGGTGAACTTCCCCGTGGCGTTCCCAATAACCTGGTTCCCTATATCACCCAGACGGCCATTGGCAAGCGCGAGTGCCTGAGCATCTTTGGCAACGACTATCCCACCCCGGACGGCACCTGCCAGAGAGACTTCATTGACATTGTGGACCTGGCCAAGGCACACGTGTATGCCGTTACCCGTATGGTGGAAGGCAAGATGAAGCAGGACTGCGAGGTCTTCAACGTGGGCACCGGCCGTCCGCTGAGCGTGATGGAGCTGGTCAACGCCTTCGAGAAGGTGAACGGAGTCAAACTCAATTACAAGTTTGCCCCCCGCCGTGCCGGAGACATCACCGCCATCTGGGCCGATCCCACCTTGGCCGAAACGGAAATGGGCTGGAAGGCCACCCGTACCATTGAAGAAACCCTCAAGTCTGCCTGGGCTTGGGAGTGCCACCTGGCCGGAAAATAGAACTTGACACAATATGGAAGAGAAAAAACAAGTCCAGCTGCCGGAAAACGCACACCGGGAGCTCAAGCCGGGAGAGGAGTATAAGCCCATCCTGGACCCCCAGACCAAGTTTGCCGAAGCCACCCCGTATTCGGTAGCCATCGGCCTTCTTATGGTGATTCTGTTCAGCGCTGCCGCAGCTTATCTGGGCCTCAAGGTGGGCCAGGTGTTTGAAGCAGCCATTCCCATTGCCATTATTGCCGTGGGTCTCACCGGCGCCCTGGGCCTCAAGCAGGGCCTGAGCCAGAACGTGATTATCCAGTCCATCGGCGGCTGCTCCGGCGCCGTGGTGGCCGGAGCCATCTTCACCCTGCCCGCCATCTACATCCTGGGCGTTGAGGTGCAGTTCTGGCAGATGGTGCTGAGCTCGCTGCTGGGCGGCGTGCTGGGCATCCTGTTCCTCATTCCTTTCCGCAAATACTTTGTCAAGGAAATGCACGGGAAGTACCCCTTCCCGGAAGCTACCGCCACCACGCAGGTGCTCATCAGCGGCGAGGGCGGCGGCTCCAGCGCCAAGACCCTCATCACGGCCGGCCTCATTGGCGGTCTGTACGATTTTGCCGTAGCTACCTTTGGCACCTGGGCCGAAACCATCTCCACCACGGTGATGGGTTGGGGCGCCGCCCTGGCCGACAAAGCCAAGCTGGTGCTCAAGATGAACACCGGCGCCGCCGTTCTGGGCCTGGGCTATATCATCGGCCTTAAATATTCCTTCATCATCTGCTGCGGCTCGCTGCTGGTGTGGCTGGTCATCATTCCCCTGATGAACCTCATCTGGGGGGCCGATGTCATTGACCTGATGGGCACCGGCATCACCACCACCGTTGGTGAGATGGCACCGGAAGAGATTTTCAAGACGTATGCCCGCCATATCGGTATCGGCGGTATTGCCACCGCCGGCATCCTGGGTATCATCAAGAGCTTTGGCGTTATCAAGAGCGCGGCCGGCCTGGCCGTGAAGGAGTTCAAGCGCAAGCCCGGCACCCTTACGGAGAAAGCCATCCGCACGGAGGAAGACCTCCCTATGAAGACCATCGTCTTTGGTGTGGTCATCGCTCTCCTGTGCATCTTCGCCTTCTTTGCCTTTGGCGGCGTGGTCAATAACGTATGGCAGGCCCTGGTGGGTCTGGTCATCGTGGCCATTGTCTCCTTCCTCTTTACCACCGTGGCGGCCAACGCCATTGCCATTGTGGGTTCCAACCCTGTGAGCGGTATGACGCTTATGACCCTCATCATCGCTTCCCTCATCCTGGTGGCCGTGGGCCTCAAGGGCAATGTGGGTATGGCGGCTGCCCTCATCATTGGCGGCGTGGTTTGCACGGCGCTGTCGGTGGCGGGCTCCTTCATCACGGACCTCAAGATTGGTTACTGGCTGGGCTCCACCCCTAAGGTGCAGGAAGGCTGGAAGTTCCTGGGCGTGGCCGTGAGTGCCGTTACCGTGTGCGGCGTGATGCTGGTTCTCAACAAGACTTACGGTTTCACCGGAGACAATGCCCTGGTGGCTCCCCAGGCCAACGCTATGGCCGCTGTGATTCAGCCTATGTTCTCGGGCGGCGGCGCCCCCTGGCTGCTGTACGGCATTGGTGCCGTGATTGCCCTGGTGCTCAACTTCTGCAAGGTCCCGGCCCTGCCGTTTGCCCTGGGTATGTTCATTCCCATTGACCTCAACCTGCCCCTGGTGGTGGGTGGCGCCATTTCCTGGTATGTGAGCACCCGCTCCAAGGATGCTGCCGTCAATGCCGCCCGTATGGAGAAAGGCACCCTCATCGCTTCCGGTTTCATTGCCGGCGGCGCCCTTATGGGTGTGGTGAGCGCCATTCTCAAGTTCGCCAATGTGGACCTCTATCTCACGGACTGGGCCGCCAACTACGGCGAGGCCGTGGCCATTGTGCCCTTCATCGGTATTATTGTATATATGATTTTAGCTTCAATGAAAGATGGAAAAGCTGTTAAATAGATTTTTGCGCTACGTAAGCGTAGATACCCAGTCCAACGAAGAGTCTGAAACCCAGCCTTCGGCCGCCAAAGAGTGGAACCTGCTCAAAATGCTGGAGGCCGAACTCAAGGACCTGGGCGTTGAGGTAACCCTGGATGAATATGGCTATGTAATGGCTTCCATCCCGTCCAACCTGGGTAAGGAAGTGCCGGCCGTGGGCTTCATTGCCCACGTGGACACCGCTCCCGATGCCAGCGGCGCCAATGTGAAGCCTCAGATTGTTGAAAACTACGACGGCAAGGCCATCGACCTCAAGGGCGTTCCCGGCCTGCAGCTCAAGCCGGAAGAATTCCCCGAAATGCTGCACTATGTGGGCCAGACCCTCATCACCACCGACGGTACCACCCTCCTGGGAGCCGACGACAAAGCCGGTGTGGCAGAGATTATGAACGCCGTCCAGTATATGGTGGAACACCCCGAGTTCAAGCACGGCAAAATCTGCATCGGCTTTACCCCCGATGAGGAAATTGGCCGCGGCGTGGTCAAGTTTGACGTTCCCCGCTTTGGTGCCAGCTTTGCCTACACAATGGACGGTGGCGAGGTAGGAGAACTGGAGTTTGAAAACTTCAACGCCGCCAGCGCCAAGATCCATATCCAGGGCCGAAACGTGCACCCCGGCTATGCCAAGGGCAAGATGAAGAACGCCATCCTCATTGGCCAGGAGCTCAACGCTATGTTACCGGCACTGGCCCGTCCGGAGCACACCGAGGGCTACGAAGGCTTCTTCCACATCATCTCCTTCAAGGGAACGGTAGAGGAGGCAGACTTTGCCTACATCATCCGTGACCACGACCGCGCCAAGTTTGAGGCCCGCAAGGGAATGATGCAGAAGGTGACGGACGCCATCAACGCCCAGTACGGAGAAGGCACCGCCACACTGGTGCTCAAAGACCAGTACTACAATATGCGTGAGCAGGTGGAACCCCACTATCACATCATTGACAAGGCTGTGAAGGCTATGGAGATGGCTGGTGTCAAGGCCAAGATTCAGCCCATCCGCGGAGGAACCGACGGTGCCAACCTCTCCTTCAAGGGCTTGCCTTGCCCCAACATTTTTGCCGGTGGACTCAACTTCCACGGCAAGATGGAGTTCGTACCTCTGGAAAGTATGGAAAAGGCTTCCCAGGTTATCCTGAACATTATTTCTCTCTTTGCAGAGTAAACTCTTTCAGGATAGAAGAGAAACGCAACTGGATTTTATCCAGACACAGATTATTGACGGAGCCCTCGTGCGTATGCCTGAGGGTTCCTTTGTAATGGAAGGTGCCGTTCTGCACGGCCTGTCCCACCTGTTTGTAAGCATCGCGGAAAGGAACGCCGGAGGCCACCAGGCGGTTCACTTCCTCTACGCAGAAAGCGGTCTCGTACAGCGGTCGGCTCATCAGGTCCTTGGTAACGGTAATGCCGGGAAGGGCAAAGATGAGAATATCCAGGCAGCTGTCCATCTCGTCAAAGAGAGGCAGGTACAGTTCCTTCAGGAGCTGCATATCGCGGGCATAGCCGGAAGGCAGGTTGCCGGTAATCAGACGGATGTCGTTGGGAATACCCTGCAGGCGGTTGCAGTGGGCCCTCAGGAGCTCAAACACATCCGGGTTCTTCTTCTGCGGCATAATGCTGGAGCCGGTGGTGTAGGCGTCCGGCAGGTGCACGAAGCCAAAATTCTGGCTGGTGAACAGACAGCAGTCAGTAGCAAACTTACCCACCGTTTCGGCCAGGCAGGCATAGGCAAAAGCCACCATCCGTTCGCAGCGGCCGCGGCCCATCTGGGCATAGATGGAGTTGTAGGCCAGGCTCTCGAATTCCAGCAGATTGGTGGTACGCGTGCGGTTGAGGGGGGCCGAAGAGCCATACCCCGCCGCCGATCCCAGCGGATTGCGTCCGTTCACCTCCCAGGCGGCCTTCAGCTGAACCAGGTCGTCGCAGAGGCTTTCGGCATAAGCGCCAAACCACAGGCCGAAGGAAGAAGGCATAGCCACCTGCATATGCGTATAGCCAGGCATAAGGACGTCCTTGAGTTCATCGGCCCTTTGGATAAAGAGGTTAAAGAGCTTGGAGACTTTCTCCAGCGTCCTGCTTATACGCGCGCGGGTGAATAATTTGATGTCAACGGCCACCTGGTCGTTGCGGGAACGGCCGGTGTGCACTTTCTTGCCCAGCGCTCCCAGGCGGGCTTCCACCTCGGAATGTACGTCTTCTCCGTGAATCTCAAAGCGGCCTTCCAGGGCCTCCTGGTGAAGCTTTTGAAGGGCGGGCTTGAGCTGGTCGTACTCTTCCGGAGCCAGCAGCCCCACCTCCTTGAGCATAGTAATGTGGGCCAGCGTTCCCTCTATGTCATAAGGGGCCAGCAGCAGGTCCAGCTCGCGGTCTTTCCCCACGGTAAAGGCGTCTACCTCCGGGGCGTTGTCAAATCCTTTATCCCAAATTTTCATACTTTGAGTCCATCCAAAAGTTGTACATAAATGTTGGTGGCCTTTTCAATGTCGGCCACGTTCACATACTCGTCGGCCGTATGGGAACGGACCGAGTCTCCGGGCCCTATCTTCACGGAGGGGAAGCGGCAGAGGGCCTGGTTGGAAAGGGTGGGCGACCCCACGGTGGGGATGCCCAGCTCCCGGGCGCGCTGCACCAGCGGGTGGTCTTCGGCTATGGAGGAGCCGCAGAGCCGGGTGGAGCGGGCCTCCAACTGGCAGGGGGCTTCGGCCTTGATCATTTCCAGCAGTTCCTGGTTGGTGTACAGGCCGTTGGAGCGGATGTCCACCACAAAAGTGCAGATGTCGGGAATCACGTTGTGCTGCGTTCCGGCCTGGATCTGTGTCACGGTCATCTTGACGGGCCCCAGCAAGGGGGAAACCTTCTCGAACTGTTTGTTCCGGAACCAGTCGATGGCCGGAAGGGCCTCGTAGATGGCGTTGATGCCGGTGTTGCGGGCGGCGTGTCCGGCCTTTCCCTTCACCGAGCAGTCCAGCACCATCAGGCCTTTTTCGGCCACCGCCATTTCCAGGGAAGTGGGCTCTCCAAACACCCCAAAGGCAATGGGTCCGCAGACCGCCTCCATCTCCGGGAGGGAGATTTCCAGGCCTTCCCGTCCGCTGGTTTCTTCCTGGGCCGAAAGGGAAAGGATGAGGGTATAGGGCTGCGGCTTGGAGATAAGCTTTTTGTATGCAGCTATGAGGGCCACCACCGAGGCCCCGTCGTCGTTGCTGCCCAGGCCATACAGGCGGCCGTCTTCCACCGTGGGGGTGAAAGGATCCCGGGTCCAGCCGGCCACGGGGCGCACGGTGTCCATATGGGCATCTATAAGAACGGCCGGCCCCGTTCCGTGGCAACACCAGAGATTGTTGCCGCAGCGGTGGGGGGCCAGGCCTTCTTCTGTGAGCCAGGACTGCATAAAATTGGCTATGGCAGACTCGTCCCGGCTCAGCGAGGGAATGGCTATCAGTTTTTGTAGGAGTTCAATCATAGAATTTCGTCCTCGTGCCGGTTGTAGTAGACCCGCAGCGGCGTAGACAGCACCTTGATGAATCCCTTGGCGTCTTGGGCCGTCCAGCCTTTCTGCATCTCTCCATATTCTCCAAACTTGGTCTTGACCAGGTCGTTGGCGCTTTCTACGCCCACGGTCTCAAACTGCTTGGGACCGTAATTCACAATCACGGTGCCGGTCACGTTGCGCTGGCTGGATTCCAGCATAGCTTCTATGTCGCGCATCACGGGTTCCAGGTACTGGCTCTCGTGCAGGAACATACCGTACCAGGTACCCACCTGGTCTTTCCAGTACTGCTGCCACTTGGACAGGGTGTATTTCTCCAGATACTTGTGGGCGGCAATGATGAGCATAGGGGCGGCAGCCTCAAAGCCCACGCGGCCCTTGATGCCAATGATGGTGTCTCCCACGTGGATGTCGCGGCCCAGGCCGTAACCGTCTACAGCGGCTTCCAGGGCCTGGATGGCGGCCACCGGGGAATCGAAGGTCTTACCGTCCACGGATACAATCTGGCCTTTCTCAAAGCCAATCTTCACGGTCTTGTTGCCCGTCTTGGTGCAGGGCTTGAGGTAGGCCGATTCCGGCAGACCCTGGGCCGAATCCAGCAGCTCGCCGCCGCAGATGGAGGTGCCCCAGAGGCCCACGTTGTAGGAATACTTGAGCTTGGCAAAATCGGCCGGGAAACCGTGCTGGTTGAGGTAGTCCACCTCTTCCTGGCGGGTGAGGGCCTTGTCACGGGTGAGGGTGATGATTTCCATCTCCGGGCACATCACCTGGAAGGTCATATCAAAGCGCACCTGGTCGTTGCCGGCGCCGGTGGAACCGTGGGCTATGGCATCGGCCCCAATCTCCTTGGCGTAGCGGGCAATGGCAATGGCCTGGAAGATACGCTCGGACGATACGGAGATGGGATAGGTTCCGCCGCGAAGGACGTTGCCGTATACCATATATTTAAGGCTCTTGGCGTAGTATTCGTCTTTTACGTCAATGGCCACAAAGCCCTTGGCGCCCAGCTTGTAGGCGTTTTCTTCGTTTTTGGCCAGCTGGGCGGGGGAGAAACCACCCGTGTCTGCGCAGGCGGCGTAGACTTCGTGACCCTGGTTGGCCAGGTACATAACGGTATAGGAGGTATCCAGACCTCCGCTGTAGGCAACAACAATTTTCATATTATGATTCGGTTTTTAATATCGGGGAAAAAGGGAACAAGGGCGTCCAGGATTTCGGCCTGGGTGGCATCTACGCGGCCAATCAGGAGAATGGTGTCGTCTCCGGCAAGGGTGCCGATGATGGGGGAGATGACCTGCGTGTCTATGAGGGCGGCTACGGCGCTGGCCATTCCGGGGCGCGTCTTGAGAACGGCCATCTGGCCGGAAAACTGAATCCGGAGGACGCCGGACGACAGGTCGGTGCTGGGGAGGTGGTTCTTGACAGGCACTACATACCCTTCTCCGGGGATCTTGGAGATCTTCAGGGAGTTGAGGTCGCGGGACAGGGTGGCCTGCGTGGAAGAGATTCCCGCTTCGCGAAGCCGGCGGGCTAATTCTTCCTGGCTGTACACCGGTCCGGACTGGATGATATCCAGTATGGCCTGCTGTCTGATTTTGGTACTGCTCTGCATTTTATGGTATAAATATCCAATTCGCCGGCAAATATATGAATATTTATCGAAAAAACTTGCATATCTTAATAAATAATTTGTATTTTTGTGCCCGAAAAGTTGATATGACCTTATGGAAATCGAAGTGATGGTGGCGCAGGAGTGCCACACGGCCTATGCTGAGGCCATTTGTGAAGAGATTTACATATCTTCCCTGGAGAGGAAGACCGGTATAGCCAACCGTACGCCCGACTACATCAACGAAAAGATCCGGGCGGGCAAGGCGGTTATCGCCCTCACCGACGAAGGCGAGTTTGCCGGCTTCTCCTATATAGAATCGTGGGGCGGCAAGAGTTTCGTGGCCAACTCGGGTCTTATTGTGGCCCACAAGTTCCGTGGAATGGGCATTGCCAAGCGCATCAAGGAGCAGACCTTCATCCTGTCCCGCAAGCTCTTCCCGGATGCCAAGATTTTCTCCATCACCACCGGTTCGGCCGTGATGAAGATGAATTATGAGTTTGGTTTCCGCCCGGTTCCCTTTGCCGAGCTCACGGACGACCCTGAGTTCTGGAAGGGCTGTGAGGGCTGCCGCCACTTTGAAATCCTCAAGGACCGTGACTACAAGATGTGCCTTTGCACCGGCCTCCTGTACGACCCCAAGGAGCATCTGACCATCCATCATCCCGGAGAAGCATGATCAAAGTAGGTATCATAGGCGGCGCCGGCTATACGGCCGGAGAGCTGGTGAGGCTTCTGGTGAACCATCCCGAGGCCTCTATTGCCTGGATCCATTCCGAGAGCCAGGCGGGCAAACCCGTGGCCGGCCATCATCCCGGCCTGGTGGGAGATACGGACCTGGTGTTTACGGACCAGGTGGACCTGGAAGGCATTGACGTGCTGTTTATGTGCGGCGCCCACGGAAAGAGCCAGTCTTTCTGGGAAGAGCACACCTGCCCCGCAGGCCTCAAGGTCATTGACCTGGCCCAGGATTTCCGGGACGAGTCGGCCGGCTATGTATATGGTTTAACGGAACTCAATAGAGACCGCATCAAAGGCGCCGCCAAGGTGGCCAACCCCGGCTGCTTTGCCACGGCGCTCCAGCTGGCCCTTCTGCCGCTGGCCAAGGCGGGCCTGCTGCAGGGAGACATCCACGTGCAGGCCGTCACCGGTTCTACCGGCGCCGGCGTCAAGCCGTCGGAAACTACGCACTTCAGCTGGCGCAGCAATAATCTTTCGGCCTATAAAGTATTGACGCATCAGCATCTGGCCGAAATTCGCCGCAACCTGGGCGTGGGAGACAACCTCCATTTCATTCCCGTGCGCGGAGACTTTGCCCGCGGCATCTTTGCGGTGGCCCAGACGGCCTGCTCCCTTTCCCTGGAAGAGGTGCGGGCCTTGTATGAGAACTATTATGCCGAGGCTCCTTTTACCTGGGTTCTCCCCGGTTCGGCCGACCTCAAGCAGGTAGTCAATACCAACAAATGCCTGCTGTCGCTGGAACTGCACCAGGGGCAGCTGGTGGTTACCAGTGTCATAGATAACCTTCTCAAAGGCGCCTCCGGCCAGGCGGTGGAGAATATGAACCTGATGTTCTCCCTCCCCCAGACCACCGGTCTCCGCCTCAAAGCATTGGCTTTTTAGATTATGGATTTATTCAACGTATATAAAAGGTGGGACATTGAGCCCGTTCGCGGCAGCGGCTCCAAGCTGTGGGACGCCCAGGGACAGGAATACCTGGACCTGTATGGCGGACACGCCGTCATCAGCATCGGCCACAGCCATCCGCACTATGTAGAGGCCATCTCCAAGCAGATTGCCAAGCTGGGCTTCTATTCCAACGCGGTGCAGAACAGCCTGCAGGACACCCTGGCTCAGAAGCTGGGAGAGATCAGCGGCTATCCCAAGTATCATCTTTTCCTCTGCAACAGCGGGGCCGAAGCCAACGAGAACGCCCTCAAGCTGGCCTCCTTCCATACGGGCCGATCCAAGGTCCTTGCCTTCAGCGGGGCTTTCCACGGGCGCACCGGCGGTGCCGTGAGCGTAACGGACAACCCCAAGATCCGTGCTCCCTTCAACGCCACCGAGAAAGTGACCTTCGTTCCCCTGGGAGACCTTTCGGCCGCCCAAAAGGAACTGGAGACCAAGGCCTACGCAGCCGTCATCATTGAAGGCATCCAGGGCGTAGCGGGCATCCGCGTTCCCTCCGATGCTTTCTTCAAGGACCTTCGCGCCCTCTGCGACCGCACGGGAACCCTCCTGGAGGCCGATGAAATCCAGTCCGGCTGCGGCCGTACGGGTAAGTTCTTTGCCCATCAGTATGCCGGCGTTGAGGCCCACCTCATTACTATGGCCAAAGGCCTGGCCGGCGGTATCCCCATTGGTGCCGTCCTCATTTCCCCGGAGATTCAGGCTTCCTTCGGCCTGCTGGGAACCACTTTTGGCGGCAATCACATTGCCTGTGCCGCGGCCATTGCCGTGCTGGAGGTGATTGAGCAGGAGAAACTGGTGGAGCACGCCGCCAAGCTGGGCGCCTGGTTTGAGCAGCAGCTCAAGGGAGATCCCGCCCTGGTGGAATACCGCGGACGCGGCCTCATGATCGGCCTTGAAATCAAGCCTGAACTGGTGGGCCTGCGGGACCGCCTTCTTCAGGAGAAACATATCTTTACCGGCGCCTCCGGAGAGCGGGTCATCCGCCTGCTCCCGGCCTTGAACCTTCCCGAGGAAGGCGCCCGGACCTTTGTGGAAGCCTGGAAAGACCTTACCAAATGAAGCATTTTACCAGTATAAAGCAGCTGGGCGACCTCAAGGACGCCCTGGCAGCGGCCGCCGCCGTCAAGGCCAACCGTTTTGCCGACCAGGACCTGGGCAAGAACAAGACCGCCCTGCTGGTTTTCTTTAACAACAGCCTGCGTACCCGCCTGAGCACGCAGAAGGCCGCGCAGAACCTGGGTATGAACGTGATTGTGCTGGATGTGAACCAGGGAGCCTGGAAGCTGGAAACCGGCCACGGCGTGGTTATGGACGGAGACAAGAGCGAGCACCTGCTGGAAGCCATTCCGGTGATGGGATGCTACTGCGATGTCATTGGCATCCGCTCCTTTGCCCGTTTCGAGTCCCGCGACGACGACTATAACGAGGTTATTTTGAACCAGTTTATCCAGTACTCCGGACGTCCGGTCTTCAGTATGGAGGCCGCCACGCGCCACCCGCTGCAGACTTTTGCCGACATTATTACCATAGAGGAGCACAAGACCAAAGCCCGTCCCAAGGTGGTGATGACCTGGGCTCCGCATCCCAAGGCCCTGCCCCAGGCTGTGCCCAACTCCTTTGCCGAGGGTATGTCTATGACGGACTACGAGTTTGTGATTGCCAACCCCGAAGGCTACGACCTGGCTCCCGAGTTTGTGGGCAACGCCAAGGTGTGCCACAACCAGGATGAGGCCCTGGCCGGTGCCGATTTTGTGTACGCCAAGAACTGGGCCCCGTACCAGGCCGATATTTACGGCAAGGTGGTCAACTACGATATGGGCTGGACGGTGACCAAGGAGAAGATGGCCCTTACCAACGATGCCTTCTTTATGCACTGCCTGCCGGTGCGCCGCAATATGATTGTAACGGACGAGGTCATTGAAAGCCCCCGCTCTCTGGTGATCCCCGAGGCGGCCAACCGGGAAATTTCGGCCCAGACAGTTCTCAAGATGCTGCTTCAGTCGCTATGATTACCGTAGTCAAATGTGGCGGACAGGTCCTGGACGACGAACTCCTGCTGGAGGCGTTCTGCCGGGACTTTGCCGCTTTGAAGGGCCCCAAAGTGCTGGTGCACGGCGGTGGAGCCCTGGCCGGCCGTTTCCAGAAAGCCCTGGGCATAGAGCCCGTCAAGTATGAGGGCCGAAGGGTCACGGACGCCGACACCCTGCAGGTGGTGACTATGGTGTACGCCGGCTGGTGCAACAAGCACGTGGTGTCCCTGCTGCAGGCCGACGGCTGCAACGCCATAGGGCTTTCCGGCTGCGACGGCTCGGTGATTACGGCCTCCAAGCGTCCTCCCCTCACGCTCTCCGACGGCCAGACAGTTGATTTTGGCTGGGTAGGGGACGTGACGCCCGCCAGTGTAAAGGCCCATTTTCTGGAACTGCTTTTGGAAAAGGGCCTGACCCCGGTGCTCTGCGCCATCAACCACGACGGCGAGGGCCATCTGCTCAATACCAATGCCGATACGGTGGCCTCTTCCGTAGCCGCCGCCCTGGGTGCCGCCCTGGTGACCTGCTTTGAGCAGCCCGGCGTACTGCGCAACCGCGAAGACGCATCCAGCGTTATTCCTATTATAAATAAGGAGACGTATGCCGCCCTGAAGGCCGATGGTATAGTGGCCGACGGAATGATTCCCAAACTGGACCAGGCTTTTGATGCCCTGGCCAAGGGTGCCAGGGAAGTCAGGATCTGTCACAGCTCCGCCCTTCTCACGGGAGGAGGAACCATTATCAAATAAGAAATAGCAGGCAGGCGAAAAAAATTGCAAAAAAATTTGTGAAGTAGAAAAAAATGTCTACCTTTGCAGTCCCATTTGAAACGAGCACAGCAAAATGTGGTTTCAGAAAGGGACATTTTAGTTCATTGACAATACTGAGAGAATAGATTAGAGGTAAAGCAAAAGATAGAGTTAGTCTGATAAAAGAAGTTATCAAAAACGGAATTTTCGGACTACAATTTCAATAGGCAAGAGCAAACGAGTAGAAATACTTGTGATTCACAGTGTGGAAGTCCCGGGAGGGGCGGAAACACAATCAGAGAAAGGAACGAAGAGCGAACGGAGGATGCCTAGGCTATCCGGAGGCGATGAAAGACGTGGTAAGCTGCGAAAAGGCTCGGGGATCTGCAAACAGGAATTGATCCGAGCATGTCTGAATGGGGCA
>JAEEQI010000150.1 GCA_016285215.1 Bacteroidales bacterium
GTCCCAGAAGGACATTTCTGTGTCCTTCCCCGCCACTTATTTCTCTTCAGGCTTGGTGTCGTCGGCCTTGATTTCCTTCTCCACCTCGTTCATACCCTCCTTAAAACTCTTGACACCCTTGCCGAGACCCTTCATGAGCTCGGGAATCGTCTTGCCTCCGAAAAGCAGCAGCACTACCAGGACCAGGGCAACGATCTCCCAGGTTCCGATCATCAGAAGCGGGTAAACAGTAAGCATAATATCAGTCGTTTAAGTGTTCTTCAAACAGTTTTACAACGGGCTCGGGGCAGCGGACGGGGCGGAAGGTGTCCTTGTTGATGAAGCCAAGGACTACGGGTCCGTCGGCGCAAAGGACGCCGTCCTGGTTATAGACGGCCTGCTTGACGACCATTTTGGCCAGCGGTACTTTGTCGAACTGGGCTACGGCGGTGAGCACGTCTCCCATGCGGGCCGGATGGTGGAAATGGCATTCCACGCTCACGATGGGAACCAGGATGCCCAGTTCCTTCTCGCAGCGTTCGATGGGGAATCCCAGCTTGACCATCATCTCGTCACGGGCGATTTCGAAATAACGGACGTAATTGGAGTGATGGACCACGGCCATCTGGTCGGTCTCGTAATAGCGGACAGGGAATGTGCTCTTGAACGTAGCCATCTCTTATTTCTTCAGCTGTGCGATCTTGGCTTCGAGGCTCTCAATCTTGGAGAGGGCATCGGCCTCTTTCTTGCGCTCGTTCTCGATGACCTGGGCGGGAGCGTGGGCGGTGAACTTCTCGTTGGAGAGTTTGGCGCGGACGCCCTGCAGGAACTTCTGCTGGTACTCGAGGTCCTTTTCGGCCTTGGCGAGCTCCTCGGCCACGTTCACCAGTCCGTCGAGGGCTATGAACAGCTCGAGGGTGCGGACCATGAAGCCTACGCCCTGGGCGCTGCCGAACTCGGCCACGCGCTCTACGGTGACGTTGGCGAGCTTCTCCACCACGGGGATGACGCTCTCGGGGAACTCGTTGCCCTTGATCTTGAGGGTGAGGTTCTCCTTCGGGGCGATGTTGCGCTGGCTGCGCACGCCACGCACGCCGTTCACGGCCTCGGCGGCCAGGGTGAAGTTCTCGAGGACCTTCTGGTCGTAGTCTTCGGCCTTCGGGGAGGCGGCGTACATGATGGTCTCGCCTTCCTTGCGGGGGGCGATGTCCTGCCACAGTTCCTCGGTGATGAAGGGCATCACAGGGTGGATGAGCTTCAGCAGGGCCTCGAAGAAGCCGAGGGTCGCTTTCTGGGTCTCGGCATCGACGGGCTGGCCGAAGGCAGGCTTGATGGCCTCCAGGTACCAGCTGCAATAGTCGTCCCAGAAGAGCTTATAGATGGTCATGAGGGCATCGGAGATGCGGAACTTGCTGTAATGGTCTTCCACCAGGGCCAGGGTATCCGACAATTTGGCGGCGAACCATTCGATGGCCAGCTTGGCAGCCGGGCTCTGGGCCACGGCAGCATCTACCTGGAAACCCTTCACCAGACGGTAACTGTTCCAGATCTTGTTGCAGAAGGCTGCGCCCTGCTTGATCTGCGCCTCATCATAGAAAATATCGTTGCCGGCGCTGGAGCAAAGCAGCATGCCAATGCGCACAGCATCAGCACCATAGGTATCAATCAGGTCAAGGGGATTCGGCGAATTTCCGAGGGTCTTCGACATTTTCCGCCCGATTTTATCCCTCACAATACCAGTAAAGTACACGTTGGAGAAGGGCTCCTTGCCCATAAATTCCTCGCCGGCCATGATCATACGGGCCACCCAGAAGAAAATGATATCCGGGCCGGTCACCAAGTCGTTAGTCGGGTAATAATAGGCCAGATCTTTGTTGGGCTGGTGGTCCGGATGGCCGGGCTTTTCGGGGTCAAAGACCGAGATGGGCCACAGCCAACTGCTGAACCAGGTATCCAGCACATCTTCGTCTTGCTTAAGGTCTTCAGCCTTGATATTCGGATTAATAGCCCTTGCCTCTTGAAGTGCTTCTTCAGCAGTTGCAGCTACGACGAATTTTCCGTCCGGGAGGTAATATGCAGGAATGCGCTGGCCCCACCAGAGCTGACGGGAGATACACCAGTCGCGGGCGTTCTCCATCCAGTGGCGGTAAGTATTGATGTATTTCTCGGGAATGAAGTTGGTGCGGCCGCTCAATACCGTCTCCAGGGCCGTTGCAGCCAGGCTTTCCATCTTCAGGAACCACTGGGCGCTGAGTTTGGGTTCGATGACGGCATCGGTGCGCTCGCTATACCCCACAGGAGAGGTATAATCCTCTACCTTGAGCAGGTTGCCGGATTCCTCCAGCATCTTCACAATCTTCTTACGGGCCACAAAACGGTCCTCACCCACCAGAATCTGGGCTTTCTCGTTGAGTTTGCCGTGGTCGTCAATGATCTCCAGCACGGGGAGATTGTGACGCAGGCCAATCTCGTAGTCGTGGACGTCGTGGGCAGGGGTTACCTTGAGGCAGCCGGTACCAAAGTCCATCTCCACGTAATCGTCCTCAATCACAGGGATTTCCCTATTGATGAGCGGAATAAGCACCTTCTTGCCCTTGAGCCAGAAGTGACGCTCGTCCTTGGGGTTCACGCAGATGGCGGCATCGGCCATAATGGTCTCGGGACGGGTGGTGGCAATCACCAGATACTTGTCGGTAGGATTGCCCTGGCCGTCGGAGATATAATACTTGAGGTGATAGAAATGGCTCTTGGTGTCCTTGTGGATAACCTCGTCGTCGGATACGGCGGTGAGGGCCTCAGGATCCCAGTTCACCATACGCACACCCTTGTAAATCCAGCCTTTCTTGTAGAAATACACAAAGGTATTGATCACGGCGTCGCTCAGGGCCGGCTCCATAGTAAAGCGGGTACGGTCCCAGTCGCATGAGCAACCCAGTTTCTTGAGCTGCTGCAGGATAATGCCGCCGTGCTCCTCTTTCCATTCCCAGGCGTGACGCAGGAACTCTTCACGGCCGATATCCTCCTTGCGGATACCCTGGGCCTTGAGTTTGGCCACCACCTTGCTCTCGGTGGCAATGGAAGCGTGGTCCGTTCCCGGTACCCAGCAGGCGTTCTTTCCGTCCATACGGGCCTTGCGGATGAGCACGTCGTTAAGCGTGTTATTGAGCACGTGGCCCATATGCAGGATACCCGTCACATTGGGCGGCGGAATCACTATGGTATAAGGTTGTTTCTCGTTGGGTTCGCTGTGAAAGAACTTGTGGTCAAGCCAATAGGCGTACCACTTGTCCTCTACCTCTTTAGCACTGTACTTTGCTGCTAATTCCTTCATATATTATTACCATTATATTCAATCTTACAAATGTACGGAAAATTTACTAATTTTCATTATTCAGAATAATGACATTTATGGCGGCGCCTCGGAAAACAAAATAAATTTTGTTTTCTCTCGGTTTGCACATAAATTTGCAGAAAGAATATTCATACAATGGAGAATAACAATAATAAACCCCAGAATCAGATAAGCCTGGAACTCAAACCGGAAGTAGCCAAAGGCTCCTACTCCAACCTGGCCATCATTTCGCATTCCAGAAGCGAATTCATCATTGACTTTGCCACTACCCTTCCCGGTATTGCCAAACCGGAGATTGGCAACCGCATCATTATGACCCCCGAGCACGCCAAGCGCCTGATGAACGCCCTGTTTGACAACATCTCCAAGTACGAGGCCCAGTTTGGCCTCATCGACCTGGGCGGCAAGGGCCCTCAGGGACAGGGTACCACCTTCAATCTGGCCGATTTCGGACCGCTGGGTGGAGGTAGCGGAAACAAGTCGTAAGGAATGGATTTAAAGAAGATTAAGGCTTTCGCCTTCGATATAGACGGCGTGGCTACCGACGGTACGCTCCTCTGCACCACGGATGGAGATTTCCTCCGCATATACGACGCCAAGGACGGCTTTGGCATCCGTATGGCCGTGATGAACGGTTTCCCCGTTGCCGTAATCACGGGCGGCAGCTCGGAGAGTATCCGCAAACGGATGACGGCCAGCGGCGTAAAGCCCGAGGACGTATTCCTTCACTGCAGAAACAAGATGGACGAATTCACCATATTCTGTGAGCGTTACAGCCTTTCACCTAAAGAAGTGATGTACTTTGGCGACGATGTCCCCGACATCGAAGTCATGCAGGCCTGCGGCTGTGCCGTCTGCCCTTCCGATGCCGTAGTGGACGTGCAGAAAGTGGCCGACTGGATGACCGATGCCCCGGGCGGAAAAGGCTGTCTGCGGGAAGCCATCGAGAAAACCCTGAGAAAGCAGGGCAAGTGGATCTTTGATCCCGCAACCTACAAAAAGCAGTTCTGATGGATCTCAAAGGAAAGCAGATCATCCTGGGCAGCAATTCTCCAAGAAGAAGAGAATTGCTAAAAGGACTAGATATTGATTTTGAGGTAGATACAAATAACAACTTCAAGGAAAGCTTTGGCCCGGAAATCCCCTACGACCAAGTTCCCCGGCTTATGTCCCAAGGGAAGTCCAACGGCTTCCATCGGCCCTTAAAAGAGAATGAGATTCTCATCACCGCCGACACTATGGTCATCCTCCCCGCCACGGCCGACAGACCCGGCGAAATCCTGGGCAAACCCAAAGACCGGGAAGACGCCTGCCGTATGCTCAGAGACCTCTCCGGCCGGGAACACCACGTTACCACCGCCGTCACCCTCCGGGACTGCCACAGACAGGAGACCTTTGACGTTACCACAGAGGTTTGGTTCAAGGAGCTTTCCCAAGAAGAAATAGATTATTACGTAGACACCTATAAACCCTATGACAAAGCGGGCGCCTATGCCATCCAGGAGTGGATTGGGCATGTGGGCATTACCCGCATTGAGGGTTCCTACTTCAACGTGGTAGGCTTCCCTGTCCAGCGTGTCTACGAGGCCCTAAAACGTTTCCTGTGAATCCCTTCAGCCGCATCATCCTGGACTGGTACGCCCAAAACGGGAGAGACCTCCCCTGGCGCCGTACCCGGGATCCGTATGCGGTCTGGCTCAGCGAAATCATTCTTCAACAAACCCGAATAGTCCAGGGCAAAGCCTATTGGGAGCGCTTTATGGAACGGTTTCCCAATGTAGAAGACTTGGCCAATGCCTCCGAGGACGAAGTCCTGAGGCTCTGGGAGGGGCTGGGCTACTATTCCCGAGCCCGCAACCTGCACGCAGCCGCCAAGCAGATCGTGGCCCTGGGAGCCTTTCCGGACACCCTGGAGGGCATCCGTAGCCTCAAAGGTGTAGGAGACTACACCGCGGCCGCCATAGGCTCCATTTGCTTCGGCCTGCCCGCCGCTGTGGTAGATGGGAATGTCTACCGTGTCCTGGCCCGTCATTTTGGCCTTTCCACCCCTGTGGGCACTACCCAGGCCAAGAAGGAGTTCACAGCCCTGGCCCAGAAGCTCCTCCCGGAGGATGCTTCGGCCTTCAACCAAGGGATGATGGACTTCGGAGCCCTGCAATGCACGCCGCAGAACCCGGATTGTGCCGGCTGTCCCCTACTGCCTACTTGCAATGCCTATAAAACGGGCCGAGTGGAGTTGCTACCCGTCAAAAAGCCGGCGACGGCGGTACAGGAAAGAAGGTTCAATTATATCTATGTCAGGTTTGAGGGGGAGACGGCGATTCGAAAAAGAGGGAAAGGAGACATCTGGCAAGGGCTCTACGAACCACTGACCTCTCTACCAGTTGTAGAAAATTATTTTTCGGGACGGGACCCGAAAAACCAATTTTCCACAACTTCCACGAAGCCAACGCCCGGAGAGAAAGCCCTTCCGGTTGTAGGAAATTATTTTTCGCAAGGCTTTGCGAAAAACCAATTTCCTACAACCTCCACAAGCCCATCGCAC
>JAEEQI010000151.1 GCA_016285215.1 Bacteroidales bacterium
CCGAGAAGGAAGGCATCGAAATCCGCCTCTACTCCGTGATCTACGACTGTATCAACGAAGTGAAGGAAGGTATCGAAGGTATGCTGGAGCCCGAGAAGAAGGAAGAAGTCACCGCCACCGCCGAGGTAAAGCAGACCTTCAAGATTTCCAAGGTGGGTACCATCGCCGGCTGTCTGGTGAAGGAAGGCAAACTGGTGAACAAAGCCCAGGTGCGCCTCATCCGAGACGGCATTGTGGTGTACACCGGCGAGCTCTCCTCCCTCCAGAGAGGCAAGGACAACGCCAAGGAAGTGGTTTCCGGTATGGAATGCGGCTGCGGCCTTGAAAAGTACAACGACATCCACCCTGGAGACATCATCGAAGCCTTCCAGATTGTGGAAATCAAGAGAAGCCTCTAAAGCTTCTTTAACCAGTCAATGCTGTCTGGGCCTTCGTTAAAGAGAAGGTCCAGACAGCTTAGTTTTTGGGTGAACCCGCCCATACGGTCCTGGAAAACCTGATAGTAAGGCTGGTCCAGTCCCAGCTCTTCCAGAACGGTATCGGGGCGTTTGGGATGCAGGGAATAGCGATAGTCATCGGCCTGCGTATCGGGAGCCACGAAGGCCTTGGTGGGCTCCAGCGTGCAGGCTACGCCGGTTTTCTCCATTAGAAAAAGAAGGGACTTGAGGTTGAGCTCCCAAAGGGTTTCCGGCTGGGCATCCAGCAGGGCAAAGAGTTCGTCCCTATAATACTCATAGTAGGCTGCGGTCTCGTAGGCGGTGTCCAGGGCCCGCTGTGTGCGCACTACCCAGGGCGTGGAATAGTCCACGCGAACGTCCGTAATGAGCCACGAATCTCCGTGCACCACCGGAACCTGCAGCATCTGCACGCCGTCTCCGGCCAGGATGTAGCAGCGGTTGCGGTAACTCTGTTTCTGGTAATTCTCGCACGCTTCCAGGGAGACCTGAGACGGCAAAACCCTGTCGGGGGACAGGGTCATCTCTCTTGCCAGCAGGGCCAGATAGCTTACCGGCGGAAAGTATGCGGTAGAAAGGAGCACTAGCGCAGGCGGATCTTGGGAATGATGCCGCGCTGAGAGCTGCGGATGAAGCCCAGGATGGTATCCCGGTACTCGGAAGCCGGGAAGTTGGCTTCTATATACTCCAGGGCCTGGGTGGTGTTCATCCCTTTAAAGTAGATGCAGTCGTAAATATCCTTGATCTGGTTCACCTGTTCTTCGGTGAAACCGCGGCGCAACAGACCCACGCGGTTGACGCCTTCGAAGGCAAGGGGCTCGCGGCCGGCCAGGATATACGGCGGTACGTCCTTGGTAATCTTGCAGCGGGCGGCCACGAAGGAGTGTGTACCCACGCGGCAGAACTGGTGGGAGCCGGACTGGCCGCCTACCACGCTCCAGTCTTCCATCTCCGTTTCTCCGGCTAGGCCGGAATAGCTGACCAGGATGCAGTGGTTGCCCACCTGGCAGTCGTGTGCAACGTGTGCATAAGACATAATCAGAGTGTCGCTCCCAATGCGGGTGAGGGCCTTGCCGCTGGCTTTGGTTCCACGGTTGATGGTGGCGCACTCGCGGATGTTCACGCGGTCTCCAATCTCTACCCAGGATTCCTCACCTTCAAACTTGAGGTCCTGCGGGATAGCGCCTACCACGGCGCCGGGGAATACGGTGCAGTCCTTGCCCATCTTTACGTGATTGTAAATGGTGGCTCCGTTCTGAATACGGCAACCGTCACCAATCTCTACGTTGGCGTCAATGAAGGCGAAGGGTCCTACCTCAATATTGTCTCCCAGTTTGGCCTCGGGGCTTACACAGGCGAGGGGATGAATCTTGTTCATAAGCAATTATTTAAGCAAGGCGCGGATGGCCTTGGCCGCTTTTGTGTTGATGGGATGGCCGGGTTTGAAGGCCGTGATGCGGGCGTTCATATAGCCGCCGGCCAGACGGAAATCTCCCAGCAGGTCCAGCAGCTTGTGGCGGCCGCACTCGTCCGGGAAATGAAGGACGGGGTTGTCCATATAGCCGGTGTCGGTGACAACCAGCGCGTTGGAGAGGTCTCCACCCTTGATGAGACCGCCCTTGAGCATAGGCTCAATCTCTTTGTAGAAGCAGAAGGTGCGGCAAGGTGCAATCTCGCTGGCATAGTCTGTCTGCTCGTCCCAATGGGCCTGCTGGATGCCCAGCACCGGAGAATTGAAATCCACGGAGATATGGGCCGAAGGAGCCTCGGCCGGCTCAATCTTTACCCAGGAACCCGTTTTAGGGTCGCTCACTTCGATGGCGAGGGGGAGGGTGATGTACTGGCGGGGGACACCCTGGTCTTCCAGGCCATCGGCCTTGAAAGCCTCTACGTAAGGTTCTGCACTGCCGTTGAGGATGGGCACTTCCTGGTTGTCCAGTTCAATGCGGGCATTGTCCACGCCCAGGCCCGTGAGGGCGCTCATGATGTGCTCAATGGTCACAACCTTGGCATCACCTACGCTGATGGTGGTGCTGCGGGAGGTGTTGCTCACATTTTCGGCCACGGCCCTTACCTCCGGCTGGTTCTCCAAATCCATACGGTAAAAGCGGATGCCGGTGTCCGCGGCGGCGGGCATCACTTTCATATGAGCATACGTTCCGGTATGCAGTCCCTTTCCTTCGAAACTATAAGTATTATTAAGCGTCTTCTGCGTCATTCCTTATTCTTCTGCTGCACGTTTGAAGAGGGCGTAGGCTTTGATATACTGTTTGGCGTCAATCACCGGCGATCCCAGCAGCGTCTGGCCTTCCTTGCGGATGTTGCCCATAACGCCTCCCTGGGCCAGGATGGTGGTATGGTCTGCAATCTTGGCGTGGCCGGCAATACCTACCTGACCGGCAAAGATGCAGTATTTGCCCACCTCGGTGGAACCGGCTATGCCCGTCTGGGCAGCCATAACGGTATGGTCTCCAATGACCACGTTGTGGGCAATCATACAGAGGTTGTCAATGCGAACACCCTTGCCAATGATGGTGGATTCCATCTGGGCACGGTCTACCGTGGTATTGCAGCCAATCTCTACGTCGTCTCCAATGATTACGTTGCCCAGGTGCTCAATCTTTTCCCAACTGCCGTCCGGACGCGGGGCGTTGCCAAAGCCGTCACCGCCGATGATGCAACCTGCGTGCAGGATCACATTATTTCCAATAATCATTCCAGGATAGATGACTACGCCCGGATAAATGATGCAATTCTTTCCAATGACGGTATTGTCACCAATGGTCACGCGCTCGTGGATGACGGTATTGTCACCAATGGTTACGTGGCGGCCCACATAGCTGTAGGCTCCCAGATAGACCTTCTTGCCAAAGTGCGTGGAGAAGTGCCAGCGGGCCAGCAGGCTGCGGTGCCTTTTGGCCTTCTGTTTCTGGGCCGAAACATATTTGAGCAGGTCTGCAATGGAAGAGTAGGCGTTGTCTACGCGCACCAGGGTGGGCTTCACGGGCTGTTTGGGCTCGAAGGTCTTGTCCACAATGAGGATGGAAGCCTGGCTGGTGTATACGTACTCTTCGTATTTGGGGTTGGCAAAAAAGCTAAGGGTACCGGGCTTGCCGTGTTCAATCTTGGCAAATTTGGTAGCCTTGGCGTTTTCGTCGCCCTCTACGGTGCCCTTCAGAAGCTGGGCTAAGAATTTGGCGGTAAGTTCCATTCCTTAGATGAGAGGTTCGGCCGTCATAGCAGCAGGCTGAGGGATGCCCATCAGCTTGAGGATGGTAGGGGCCACGTTGCAAAGGGCGCCGTCCTTGACGGTCTTAACCTCGTCACCGGCGTTGATGACCACAAACTGAACGATGTTCAGGGAGTGGGCGGTGTTGGGGGTACCGTCGGGGTTCACTTCAAAGTCTGCGTTGCCGTGGTCGGCGGTGAGGAGCACCACATAGTCGTGCTCGATGGCCTCATTCACTACCTCGCCCACCAGTCTGTCAATGCAGGCGACGGCCTGGGTAACGGCGGGATAAATACCGGTATGGCCCACCATATCACCGTTGGCGAAGTTGAGGATAATCATATCCTGCTTCTCGCTGCGGATCTGGGCTATGAGCTTTTCGGCCACTTCGGGGGCGCTCATCTGGGGCAGGATGTCGTAGGTGGGAACCTTGGGGCTGTTTACCAGAATACGCTCTTCGTTCTCGAACACGGTCTCGCGGCCGCCGTTGAAGAAGAAGGTAACGTGGGCGTATTTCTCGGTTTCGGCAATGCGGAGCTGGTGCTTGCCGGCCTTGGATACGGTTTCTCCCAGGGTGTCCTGCACCAGCTCTTTGTCAAAGAGGATGTGAAGACCCTTGAAGGAGGCGTCGTAGGGAGTGAGGCAGCAGTAGTACAGCGGAATGGTGTGCATACCCTCTTCCGGCATATCCTGCTGGGTGAGGACGGCGGTGAGCTCACGGGCGCGGTCGTTGCGGAAGTTGTAGAAGATGATGGCATCTCCTTCCTCAATGGTGGCCACGGGCTTGCCGTTTTCCGTAACTACGATGGGCTTGATGAATTCGTCGGTTATGTCTGCATCATAGCTGGCCTGGATACCGGCCTGGGCGCTCTCAAATTGGTTGCCCTTGCCCTCTACCAGGAGGTCGTAGGCTTCCTTCACGCGGCCCCAGCGCTTGTCACGGTCCATAGCATAGAAGCGGCCGCAGACGGTAGCCACCTTACCGGTGGTCTCGGCCATCTTTTCTTCCAGCTCTTTCACAAAGCCCAGACCGCTGTGAGGATCCGTGTCACGGCCGTCCATAAAGGCGTGCACGTACACTTTGTCCAGACCCTCTTCCTTGGCCACGCGCAGGAATTCGTACACGTGATCCAGGGAGCTGTGAACGCCACCGTGGGAGGTGAGGCCCATCAGGTGCAGCTTCTTGCCGCTCTTCTTTACATACTCGTAGGCAGCCTTGATTTCTGCATTCTCCAGAAGCTTGTGCTCACGGCAGGCGATATTGATCTTCACCAGATCCTGGTATACCACGCGGCCGGCGCCCAGGTTCATATGACCTACCTCGGAGTTGCCCATCTGGCCGTCCGGAAGACCTACGTACTCGCCGCAGGCCTGCAGATGACCAAAAGGATACTTGGCGCGGAGAGCGTCAATGTTGGGCGTACCCTGGGTCCAGATGGCGTTGGAATAGTCGTGGCGGCCTTCACCCCAGCCGTCCAGAATCATAAGAAGTACTTTACGGTTCATATTGTCGATTGTTCTGATTAATCTATGTATATGCGTACGCTTCGCGCGTGCGCGTTAAGTCTACAAAGTTACGACTTTTTTTCTGAAATCCGAAGAATTCGGCGGGTGGAGGAGGTTACGCGGACCGAGTGGTCAATGCACCGTCCGGCAATGGCCAGCACGTGGTGCGGGTCCCTGGCGCTTTTGTACAGAGTGACAAAGGGCTTTTCGTCTGCCGGGATGTGGTGGTCCGTAAACCAGTCCTGCAGTTTTTTCTTGCCCGGAGCTCCCAGGGGCCGAATCCAATCTCCGGTCTCCCAATGTCCCTCCGTCAACTCTCCGGCCTTGTCTGCATCCAGAATGAGCATCCCTTCCGGCTGCTTCACTTCCTTACTTCCATCCCACACCTCTTCTGTAAGGACATAATCGGCCCTCCCTACGGGGATATACCTTCCGGAACCCTCCGCTTCGCTTCGTCCCTCCCACTGTCTGGCTCGTCCGCTTTGCGAACGGCCAGCCAGCGGGCCCCTCCCCCTTATCGCCGGGGGTGGCGAAGGTTCCGGAAGGTACATCCCCTCCGAGAGGGCTGTTTCAAGAGCCTCATTAAACCTCTCCATATCACTGTTCAGGGTCTGGATGAAGGAAGGGTTGATCTCTTTGAAGAGGGGGAAAACCTGGTTCCGGATCTTGTTTCGTTT
>JAEEQI010000152.1 GCA_016285215.1 Bacteroidales bacterium
GTGACGACAAACTGGCCGACTGCCTGTACAACCAAGCAGGGCTCTGGCTCCCCGGCCACCGGCTGAGAACGGACTATACGGACGGTGATCCGGACATCGAGGCAGAATTCACGATTCTCAAGAAGACTGCCTGTGCAAGCGTGCTCTCGGAGAACGGTTTCCAGGACTGTGAAGAGAGCCTCCAGTTCCTGGAGTCCAACGACGGAAAGGAGGCGATTATTGGCCTCCACGTTGACGGGATTTTGGACTTCATTGACCCGGACAGACCGTATGGTTTCAAGGAGTTGATGAGGATGCGGGAGCGCGGAGAGATGCCCGGACGGGGCCGGGGTTGATATACATAAAGTGTTACTTGATATATTTGAGTATAATTTATTGATTTTACGAAAATTTCTTCAAATTATTCTTTGATTTTTCAAAAACATTTTCTTACATTTGCGGTGGGGTTTGGATATGGCGATATCCAAGCCCCTTTTGCATTGAGCCATAGCCGAACCCCTTTGTTTAATTGAACTAAGACTTTAAGTGCTATGATAGCTCTTCCTTCAATTGCCTTCGGCGGCTTTTCGGGCTCTGCAAAAGGGGTGACGGCCAGGTACCAGGACGGCCGAAGTATCCTATCCCTGAAGTCCTACCCTACCGGTGAAACTACCATTGCGCAGCTGGCGCACCGAACCAATTTCAGCAAGATCAACAAGAGTTATAAGCTCCTGAGCGACGCCCAGATGAGGGCGTGGGAGAACCTGGCAGAACACGCCAGCGGCCAGAGCGTCTTTGGACAGAAGGCCAAACTCACCGGCGCCAATCTTTACCTTCGCTTAAATTCAAACCGGGTAATGGCCGGTGAGACAATGCTCCTGGATGCGCCCCAGCAGATTGCCTATGTGCCGGAGGTGGAATATGACAGCGTGAGCGTTACGCCGCAGCTGATTGTATTCGGTGGTATCAAGCATCAAACCGCACCCTACAAGATGGTTGTGAAGATGTCCGGCTCCCAGAGCCGGGGTATTTCCAACGGCTGGAGCAAGACCGTCATTATCTCAAGTGAGGTTGAAGATGACTGGGGCGAGGCAGACGTTACGGCCCTCTATCTTAAGACCATTGGTGTGGAGCCCACGCCCGGCCAAAAGGTGTTCATCGAGTGCTACTGGCTGGATACCTCCACCGGCTTCACCGGCCAGGTCTTCCAGGACTCTGTCATCGTGACCGGAGAGTCTTCCTACACGCCCCGCAAGCGCGTGACGATGGACCGGCTTAACCCGGATTATGAGCTGCACGTTTCTTCTATTGACGTGGACTTTTCTTCTGGTGGTCCCGTGGTACAGTATGACGTGATGTGCCTGGGTCATAGCAACATTGCGTCTTCTGAGGCCTATCTGGATCAGGATCTTCCGGAGGAACTCCGGGGCACTTCCTGGGCGCTGGGGCGTGGCAACGGCGAAGATGGCAAGCTGGTGGCCCAGTCCTACGTGATGTGGCTGTACGGTGCTTACTACAGCACTCCGGCCAGAATTACTTTCGCCCATCGCGGCGGCTATTATGTCAAACCTACCGAGGTCTTCGGGCCTGGTGTAATCTACTAGTCAGGCTATGAATTTCAACTCAACAGGCAACAACTTTGGAAGCGGCTCCATCAGTTTCAAGTCACATCAAGAGCAGAACTTCGTAGTCCTGAACGCGAAGTTTACCTACAATCCCGAGTCTCCTGAGTACCAGGCAGCGGATGTTCTGGAAATCTACGTCCCGGACCTCTCCATCGAGCGCAGCGCCATTGCCGGTGTATTTATGCGGTTCGTTGACCGGCGGGACAGCTATGGGTACGTCTGGGATAACAGCGGCGGGACGGTTCTCAAGTCGTGGGTGAAAGACAAGAACACGCTCTGCATTGAGAAACTCACCAACTTTGACGAAAAAGGAGAGATTACCATCTACGTCCTTACCTTGTATACGATGCTCGGAAGAGGTAGCAAACCCATCAAAGGCACGCGTACCGGCCTTCAAATTATACAAGAAGAGCAGTACCTCTATTGGCGAAGTGAATCGTTCTTTGCAACGTTTGACCACTGGGTATTCTTGAATATGCTGTTCTCCAGCTGCTCATATACTTATCGCGGTCAGCCCTGGGAATGTGGCATAGAGGGTTTCCCTACAGATGTTACGGCAGACCTTCCTTTCTGTGGTGGCGGTAATCAATACAACCCAACGGTAGATGGCATCAGCGAGGCCCATATTGAAAATGGTGTATTCACTTGCCCCCAAAGGACCGACGGATTTGAGAACACGGGGCACGACCCGTTCATCTTCGCATTCCTGGTCCGAGACAACTAATGCCTTATGTCAGAGAAACAGCGCATAGAACTCACCAAGCTCCAGGGCGGCATAGCCATCGCCAGTTTCAGCAGCGGCGTGGCCATTGCTGCCGTGTGCCTGTTTCTCATTCATCCCCTTGGCGAAATCAGCAGCAGCGCCATCATCATCGTGAGCAACCTGCTTGTGCTCTGCGGCGCCATCCTGGGCGTGAAGGCCAGTATGGATGCCAAGCTCACGAAGATGGAAGCGGAGATTCACGGGGTGGCCGGGGAAATGGCCGTCCGGCCCGGACATGACAAAAACCAGAACGACTTATGAAAAGGCTAGCTACTGCCCTACTGCTCTCCTTGCTCGTTTCCGGCTGTTGCGCTCTCCGGCAGATTGCGCCTTCCGTGACGGACAGTACCCGGGTCGAGGTGAGAACTGAGACCAAGTTCATCCACGATACGGCCTGGGTAGAACTGCCGGCCATTGTGGAAAGGATAGCCACTCCGGACACCACCTCAACGCTCGAGAACACCTACGCCAAGAGCGAAGCGACCGTCACGGCCGGCATCCTCCGGCACAGTCTGGAGACCAAGCCGGCTAAAGTGCCAGTTGAGGTGAAGACGCAGATTGTGTACCGGGACAGCCTGGTTTATAAGGACCGCATCGAGACGAGGACCGTTGAGGTGGAAAGGGAGTTGACTGCCTGGCAGAAGGCCAAGATGAAACTGGGCGTTGCGTTCCTGATTATCCTCTGCATTGCTTTACTATATCTATTCCTCTATATCTATAACCTTTTTAATCTCAAACGCTTATGAAGTATATCCCTAGCATCGCCTTCGAGGAGATGAGCGGCAGCGCCAAGGGCGTGACCGCTGCAAAGAACAAGGGTCGCAAGTTCATCAAGAACCGCGGCTACGGCGGCCGAATCGGAACTTCCGACCAGGCTAAGAACAAAGGTGTCATGAAGATGATCACGACCAGCTGGAAGGGGCTCACCAACGAGCAAATCCTCGCCTGGAACAAACTGGCACTCAGCCAGGAAGCCAAGTCCGTGATGGGCACCAAGGCCAAGATTTCCGGCCTCAACCTTTTCCAGCGCCTCAACTTCTGGGTCGTGAAGCTCGGCGGCAACATCATGACGATGCCGCCAACCCTCTCCGGCGTGGAGACACCCTCCACCGCGACCGTCACCTGCACCAGCGCGGCTTTCACCTTCCAGCTGGACCAGGCCATCGCCGACAACGGCGGCATCTACCTGATCATCCAGGCTTCCGAGGGTCAGTCCAACGGCGTGACCCGCGGCTACGGAAAGGCCGTCCAGATCAAGGCCGTGGAGGAGCCCACCGGCGCGGCCATCGACATCAAGAGCGACTATGAGGCCAAGCACGGTGTGCTGGGCTCCGGCGCTCCGAAGGTGTTCCTGAAATATTTCTACGTGAACTCCGCCACCGGCGAGACTTCCGTTCCCATGCAGGCCCTTGCCAAATGGGCGGCCGCAGCTGCTCCTGCAGAGCCCGAGGGTGGTGAAGGCGGCGGCGATTAATCCTCCACCGGCCGGGGTCCGGTCTACCCTACCCCCATTCGTTCCAAACTCTATTTTCGACCTCCGCCGTCGCGAGACGCCGGAGGTTTTTGTTCAGTATAGTGGATAAAAAACGGCTTTTTTGTGCAGTATACCGTCAAAAATGAACAAAATCACGCAATCAGCGAGACAATGAATCTCACAAACGGTTCAATCTCCTCTTCAACACTAGCCTTCTCTAACGATGCCATATACTCATCACGGCGTTCCATTGGAACGACAATCCAAGGATAACCGCCCGTTACCAGTTGGCTGTTCATTGTGAACCTAGCCGTACGGCCGTTGCCATCCATATAAGGATGGATGTATACGAAGAAGAAGTGACCCAGTACAGCCCTGACAAAAGCATCCGGTTCCTCCTGCATCAACGTAGACAAAGCCGTCATGGCATCCAGCACCGCATCCGGATTGAGCGGCACGTGCATCGAGTTCCGGATATACACCTGGTGTGTACGATAACCCACAAGGTCCGAAGCCTTGATGATGCCGGCGCGGATGCAAGGCTCGAACAATTGGAAATGCCAGCTCTGATGGTTCTTGACATACATCTTAGCGGGATCATCTCCTTCCAGGGCCGACGCCACCGACTGCTTCAACAGTTGATATGCCTGGTAGTAGCCACGTGCCGCCAAGGCGTTCTTGCGTTCCTTGTCTTCTTCATCATTCTTGGGGTCCCAGTTCCCGCTTCTTACTTTCTCCAACAAGCCCTCAGTAATCTTATAGCCCTCAATGGACAAGGAGTTATAACTATCCTTGATATATGTGGCGTCCATCATGGACAGAATGCTCTCTGCATCTTGAGCTACCGGATGCAATCCTGCTGTCTCAATGGCAGCAACTACCTTCGGACGCATCTTCATCCACATCAGACGAAGACGTGAAGCATAGGGCGATGGTTCAAAATGATCCAAACGAATATCCTCCTCAAACGGATTCTCCTCCTGGACCGAATGCCCCACCTGCTTCATCATTGAGAGCAGCTGATCTGCCATTTCATCCCGGCCGATGGAACGAAGGGCACCGGCAACACGGCCAGCCCTTGACGTATAGCCGCCATCCATGGCCGCCGTGACAACCGGCGTAACATCGCGAAGTGATGCCAGGCAAGTTCTTGCTTCCAACGCATTGCGCCGATAGTAATCCGGACCAACCAATAGCAGCGCATAGGAAAGCGGATAGAGGTGAACGCCATAGTGTGGCTCAACCTCCACAGACGGAGGAAGCGAAGCCTTGATATCCAGGAGCGATGTGCCGAAAGGCAGTTGAAGGATATTGTTGGCCGCAGCGTCACTGCGGACGATCAGCTGCTGAGGCACCACGCTCTTGCCGCTGTAGAAATACAACGACAACTCAGGAGACAGACACCAATTGTCTCCGAACTTGCTATTAAGATATTCAACAATGAAGTACCAATACGACACATACCAGACTGTCGAGTCTCCCTCGCTTCCCGGATAGCATGGGATATACCACCCCTTGATGACCATCTTGAGATAGCCACTGTCTACGAGCCTCTCTGTATGGGTGCGTCCCAGCGTATCAGCACCATGGATAACCAGGTTCTCACCGTGGGCATCCTGATACTTTTTGAGCAGAGCCATCGACTCAGCCTGCTTTTCTTGAATGGTTGCCATACTAGTCTATTTGGGTCTAAATCTATTAGTTTATTTTGTTGCGAAAACATTAGTTTATTTTGCAGAGCAACTGCAATCCGCGTTGCAAAGATACAACAAAATAACTAACAAACAAACATATATACATACATTTCAGCCAAAGACACTTATTAAGCAAAGATAACTAACCTCATGAAAAACCAATAAATTCATTAGTTTATTTTGTTGTGGAGTTATTAGTTTATTTTGCAGGGCGCCACTCGGTTTCTAGCAAAGGGCGGGTGACAACGGCTTTGCAATTGAAGACCTTGAGTATGCGGCGAAGGTAATCAAGTGGCAGCGTCCTTTCACGATGAC
>JAEEQI010000153.1 GCA_016285215.1 Bacteroidales bacterium
TATCTTTGACTATGAAAAAGATAGCGATTTTTGTTTTTGCACTGACCGCTCTTGGCAGTGCCGCGTACGCCCAGCAGGATACCCGGGCCCAGGTTATGGCCGATATTTCCCGCGCCGGCGGAGAATACTTCCTCTATCCCACCAACCAGCCCGCCCCTACAGCCGCCCCCAAAGGCTATGAGGCCTTCTACGTGAGCCACGTGGGCCGTCACGGTTCCCGTCACGGACTGGGCGGTTCTCTGTATGAGGATATTCTTTCGGCCTTCTCCAAAGGTCACGAGAAAGGATGGCTCACCCCGGCCGGAGAGACGTTCTTCCAGGCCTACAAAGATTTCTATCCAGGCATTGCCAGGCGGGAAGGCCTTCTGACCCTCAAGGGCCAGGAGCAGCACCGTTACATTGCCAGCCAGCTTTACAGGAACTATCCTTCCATCTTCAGGGGAGCTACGCACGCAGAGGCCGTTTCCACCGTGTCTCACCGCGTGATTGTGAGTATGTTCTTCTTCCTGAGCCAGCTGGACAACACAGACAGGGATTTCACCTTTGAGGCAGACTATGGCCAGCCTTACCAGAGCTATCTGCTGCCCGATATCATAGACTCGGACGTAGAGAGGGACGGCCCGGCCGAAGAAAAGTATCTGGCCTTCCGCAATCAGGTCCTGGATCTGGATGCTATGCTGGGCAAGTGGTTCACCCAGCCCGATTCTCTGGTTACCAACGGAAAGTATAAGTTCTGCTACGACCTCCACACCCTGGTGGCTACTCTCAATAATGTGGACGAGCCCGCCCCGCAGGAACTGTATAATGTATATACCCCCGAAGAGCGTTACAGCCTCTGGCGGGTCAAGAACTTCCGCGATTACCAGATTCTGGCCCGCTCTCCGGATACGCAGAATCTCCGCGTCCAGGCCCTCCAGCCCCTGCTGGACGATATTCTTCAAAAGGCCGAAGCCGACTGGCAGAACGGTGTTCAGCTCCGTCTTCGCTTTGCCCACGACTCCACCCTGATGCCGCTGCTGTCCCTGATGGACGTGAACGGAATGGGAGCCCGCGTAGAGAATCCTTATGAGGTGGAGAACTACTGGCGCATCTTTGACATCCCTATGGGCTGCAACCTCCAGCTGGTGTTCTTCAAAAGCAAAAAGAACCCGGACGTTCTGGTCCAGGTTCTTCTAAACGGTTTTGAGGCCACGCTCCCTCTGCCTATGGCTGCCCCCGGCAGCTTCTACAAGTGGGAAGACATCAAGGCCTGTTACGGAAACAACTAGACTTCCGTGGCGGTGGCAAACTCCTGCAGGAAGCGCATATCGTTCTCAAAGTAGTGGCGGAGGTCGTTGACCTGCCACTTGAGCATAGCTATGCGCTCAACGCCCATACCGAAGGCGAAGCCGCTGTACTCGTTGGGATCGATGCCGCTGGCCTTGAGCACGTTGGGGTCTACCATACCGCAGCCCATAATCTCCAGCCAGCCGGTGCCCTTGCAGATGTTGCAACCCTTTCCGTGGCAGATGTTGCAGCTTACGTCTACCTCGGCCGACGGCTCGGTGAAGGGGAAGTAAGAGGGACGCATACGGATCTCGGTCTCCGGTCCAAACATCTCGCGGGCAAAGAGCAGGATGGCCTGCTTGAGGTCTGCAAAAGTCACATCCTTATCTATATATAGGCCCTCCACCTGATGGAAGATGCAGTGGGCACGGGCCGAAATGGCTTCGTTTCTGAAAACGCGGCCGGGGCAGACCACGCGGATGGGAAGCGACTGCTTCTCCATAGTGCGCACCTGCACGGAAGAGGTGTGGGTGCGGAGCAGCAGGGGATTCAGGTGACCGGTGCTCACAAAGAAGGTATCCTGCATCTCGCGGGCCGGATGGTTGGGCGGGAAGTTGAGGGCCTCGAACACGTGGTAGTCGTCCTCAATTTCCGGTCCTTCGGCCACGTCGTAGCCAAACTTGCGGAAGATGTCCACAATCTGCTGGCGCACGATGGAAACGGGATGGCGGGAGCCCAGCGGGAAGGAGTCTCCGGGCATAGAGAGGTCTTCCTTGGGGGCCGAAGCCACCTCGCTTTCCTCTACCTTGAACTTGAGCTCCTCGATGCGGGCGTTGGCGGCTTTCTTGAGCTCGTTGAGCTTCTGGCCGTACTCACGCTTGAGCTCGGGGGCTACGGTGCGGAACTGCTCCATCAGGGCGGTTACCTCGCCCTTCTTTCCCAGGAAGCGGATGCGGGCTTCCTCCACTTCTTTGGCACTGGCGGCCTTTAAATCGGCCAGTTCCTTGAAAATCTGTTCAATCGCTTCTTTCATAATTATTTCTTTTTTCTCTTTTCTCTTGCTTTCCAAGCGCGCTCAGCACCGGACTTCCAGTACTTTTTCCACTGTTCATCCGTGAAATAACGCTTGTAGTTATCATCAATCTGCTGCATCCACTTGTCCTGGACGTCCTGGTACAAATCTGCATTTTCTACCTTGGCCGTCCGGAGCTTGGTAATTTCTTCGGTCATAGCCTTTAGGTCGTGGGTCAGGGTGGAGTCTACATAGAACTCCTGCCAGTACTCCAGATCCAGAAGGGTACTCAGGCGCTGCACCTCTTTGTCCACATATTCCAGGAGCTGCTTTTCCTGCTGCTCAGGCGTTTGCGGCTGTTGGTTCTGGGCTTTTGCCGTGAAAACCGACAGGATAAAAAGGGCGATTACGCACAAAAAATGATAAAATTTCATACCTTTGTAGTCTGATGTCAACCGACAAAATTACGCAATAAATCGAAAAAGCCCAAAATACGATGAGAAATTCGCTTTTGAAAGTACTCGTGGCCACCTCCGCCCTGTTCTTTGCGCTGGACGCCATCCCCTGCACCAATGTGATTGTTAGCCGGGGCGCCAGCCAGGACGGATCCGTTCTGGTTTCCTATGCAGCAGACTCCCACACCATTTACGGAGAGCTGTATTACAAACCCGCCCGGGACTGGAAGCCTGGCAGCACCCTGCAGATTTATGACTGGGACACCTACAAGCCCCTGGCAGCCATCGAGCAGGTTCCCCATACTTACCAGACCGTGGGTAATATGAACGAGTTCCAGGTGATCATCACCGAAACCACCTGGGGCGGCCGTCCGGAGCTGGAAGACAAGAATGGCGGAATCGACTACGGTTCCCTCATCTATGTGGCCCTGCAGCGTTCCAGAACGGCCCGCGAAGCCATCGACGTCATTGTGGACCTGGCCAACCGCTACGGCTACGCCTCCGAAGGCGAGACTTTCTCCATCGCAGACAAGAACGAAGCCTGGATTATGGAGCTGGTGGGCAAGGGTATGAACATCCGCAACGGCGTCAACACCCAGAAAGGCATTGTCTGGGTGGCTATGCGTGTTCCCGACGGCGCCATCTGCGCCCACGCCAACCAGGCCCGCATTGGCAAGTTCCCTCTGAGTGACCCCGAGAATTGCGTGTATGCTCCGGATGTGATTTCTTTCGCCCGCCGCAAGGGCTATTTCGAAGGCACGGACGAGGAATTCAGCTTCAAGAAAGCTTACTGCCCCATTGATTTTGGTATGGTCCGCGGCTGTGACGCCCGCGCCTGGAGCGCCTACAACATCCTCACGGACGGCTGGTTCTCCTTCTATGACGAGAAAGGCAACGCCGTTACCCGCGATGCCTATTCCTACCTTGATTATGTAATGGGCCGCGACCTCGAGGCCGATATGCCCCTGTTTGTGTTCCCCCGCAAGAAAGCCGGAGTCAAGGAAGTGGCCGATGTGATGAGAGACCACTTTGAGGGCACCCCTATGGATATGACCCAGGATATCGGAGCCGGCGGCAACGCCCTCCCTTACCGCTGGCGTCCTATGGAGTTCACCGTTGAGGGAAAGACCTATGTGAACGAACGTGCCATAGCCACCCAGCAAACCGGTTTCTGGATGGTGGGCCAGGCCCGCAACTACGTTCCGGACGTGGTGGGCGGCATCCTCTGGTTTGGAACCGACGATGCAGCCACCTCTTATCTGACTCCCATCTACACCAGCGTGACCGAGGTGCCGGAGTGCTTCAGGGAAGGCAACGGAGACCGTCTGCACTATTCTCCCACCGCTTCCTTCTGGATCAACAACCGCATTTCCAACGCCTGCTACAAGATGTACAACCAGATGGCCCCTTACGTGCGCACCCGCATCGATGCCTTTGAGAGAGACCAGATGGAGCGCCGTACCCACACCGTGGACAGTATGGCCGTGGTTATGTACAACCAGGTGGCCATCCGGCTTCAGAAGAAGCTGGAATCCCGGCGTGATGTAATGGTCTCCAGCGCCCCGTTTGCCAAGATCATCAAGTACGTCACGGACTTCACCCTGGAAACCGCCAACAAGCAGTTTGCCGCCTGGCAGAACCTGGAAGTGGAGCTTCTGGTGAAGTATATGGACGGCAACGTGGTGCCCCAGGACGAGAAAGGAGCCTTCAAGGCTTCCCAGTACTTCAAGGGCCAGCCTGCCAAGGTTGAGCATCCCGGCTACACGGACCTCTGGAAGGAAACCGTGGCCCAGGAACACGGCTCAACCATCCGCGTTCCGTAGTAAAAAAACTCTACAAAAACCCAACATAAGCCCGTAAGGCTTTGATTTCATGTGAACAATGGCTACCTTTGGTTTACCAAACTAGCCACAACGCATGAAACTGTTTGAAATATTCTCTACAAGCCGCGCAAAACTGTTTGCAGAATCTGTGGACAAACTCCTCAACACCATAGATACTGCATTGATACTCTTTAAGGAAGGCGTACGAAGCTACCTCTACAACGACGCGGAAAGTTTTTCTCAAAGTCTCTCTGCTATGGCCACGGCAGAGACGGAAGCAGGTGTTCTCAGAAGAGACATCGAAAATATGCTCTATACCCGCGGATCACTCATCCGCTACAGGGGAGACATTATGCGTCTGCTGGAAAGGTACGACCACATTCTCTCCATCCTGAGCAACGACCTCATCCAGTTTGAGATTGAATCTCCCTCCGTCCCTACAGAGCTCAAAAAGGAGTTCGTGAAACTCTCGGAGCTGGCCACGCTGGCCGTGGAAACCACCATTCCCGGAACCAAGGCGTATTTCTCCCACCCGGATCAGGTGAGCGAATCCATCCATCGCGTATACCTATATGATAAGCAGGCTGTAAAACTGTCCCAGTCCATCAAGCGGACGGTTTTCCACGATATGCAGTCCCTGAAGCTCAGTGAGAAGTTCCACCTGCGTTACTTTGCCCTGCATATTGAAGACCTGTCCACCGCCGCCGTCAAAGTGGCCGAACAGCTCTCCGTGATGTCCATCAAGCGCAGCCTGTAGCTTATGTTCCTCCCGCTGGTCACACTGCTTGTTGCCCTCTTTGCCCTGGGAATTCCGCTCCTGCTGAGGGAGTATCCCGTGGTACTGGGCTGCATCCGTGCCACCGGGGCGTCCGAGCGTTGGTCTGTAAAATTCATCCTGCCGCTTTTGGCCGCGGCGGGCCTGCTGGCCCCTTTCTTCGTGGCGGTTCACAGCCGGCCCCTGTTGTGGGAAGCGGTTCCTTCCTGCGACCTGCCGTCGGTCATTGCCATTTGTGCCGGCACCGTGGCAGCCGTTATGATTTCTACCGTCATCCACCGTTGGACGGCCGTCCCCTATGCCTTCCTGGGTTCCATCCTGGGGTGCCAGCTTATGGTGAACGGCCATATTGACCAGCTCCAGCTGTGGGGCCTGGTGGGCAGCTGGGTAGCGGCTCCGCTGCTGTGCTGCCTGCTGTGCGCCCTGCTCTCCTGGGCCCTGCACCGCTATGCCAG
>JAEEQI010000009.1 GCA_016285215.1 Bacteroidales bacterium
CCAGACCCACGGTAAAGAAGAAGACCACCATCAGGATATCGTTGATGAACTTCTCCATGGTCATATCCTTGGGGAAGAACCAGTCTATGAACCCGTCCGGAGAGGCCACGTGCATGGTGAGCTCCGTGTGCAGGAAATTGTGATAAATCTCTTTGGTAAAGGGAAGGTTGGCCAGCAACATAGCCAGGGCCACGCAGGCCAGCAGAATCACACCGTTGGCCCAGGGCTGCTTTCTAAAGCTGTCTTGTGAAATCTTGAAGTTGCGGACTTCTTTGTTCCACCAGTAAATAGGAATAAGTGCCATTTATTCTCCGAATAGATAAGAATACTGTTCCTTTGTGAGGGTGTCGATACGGATACCCCAGTTGGCCAGCTTGCGGTTGGCCACCTCCATATCCACGGCACGGGGAACGTTGTTAAGTTTTTGGGTAAGTTTGTTTTTGTTTTCTACCAGATAGCGGGCGCTGAGGGCCTGGATGGCGAAGGACATATCCATAATCTCTGCGGGATGTCCGTCTCCGGCGGCCAGGTTCACCAGACGGCCTTCGGCTATGATGTAGATGGTTTTTCCGTTTGGAAGGGTATAGCCCTCGATGTTGCCACGGGCGGGTTTGTGGCTCACCGCCATAGCCTTGAGCTTGGCCACGGCCACCTCCACGTCAAAGTGTCCGGCGTTGCAGCAGATGGCACCGTCCTTCATCTGGAGGAAATCTTCAGGGCCGATGACATCTTCACAGCCGGTGACGGTAATGAAGAAGTCTCCCTGGGCGGCGGCTTCGCGCATAGGCATCACCTTGAAACCGTCCATCACGGCCTCCATAGCCTTGATGGGGTCTACCTCGGTTACAATTACTTCGGCCCCCAAACCCTTGGCGCGCATAGCTACGCCCTTGCCGCACCAGCCGTAACCGGCCACCACTACGTTCTTGCCGGCCACGATGAGGTTGGTGGTGCGGTTGATGCCGTCCCACACGCTCTGGCCCGTGCCGTAGCGGTTGTCAAAGAGGTGCTTGCAGTCTGCGTCGTTCACCAGCATCATAGGGAACTGCAGCTTGCCGGCGGCGTCCATAGCCTTGAGGCGCAGGATGCCGGTGGTGGTTTCCTCGCAGCCGCCAATCACGTTGGGAAGCAGCTGGGGGTACTCGTTGTGCAGGGTGGTTACCAGGTCTCCGCCATCGTCAATGATGATGTTGGGGCCCACCTCCAGCACTCTTCTGATATCTTCGAAATACTCTTTCTCGTTGCAGCCGTGGATGGCAAACACGTTGAGGCCCTCGTGCACCAGCGCGGCGGCTACGTCGTCCTGGGTGCTCAGCGGGTTGGAACCGGTGATGTACATCTCTGCTCCCCCGGCGGCCATTACCTCACAGAGGTGGGCCGTCTTGGCCTCCAGGTGCACGCTCAAAGCCACTTTGAGGCCCTTGAAGGGCTGCGTATTCTCGAAATCTTTCTGGATGCCGTCCAGAAGCGGCATATGGGAGCGTACCCAGCTCAGCTTGAGCTCACCGCTTTCCCATAAGTTGATATCCTTAATATGACTAACCATACTAACTAAAATGAAAGCGCAAAGTTAGTAAAAACCTTGCGCTTTTAAGAAAATCATTTCACAATTTCGCAAACAACAAAGCGGTTTTTCTTAACATTCTCGCCTTTGCTGTATGTATCAATGCCGCCTGCCGGTCTTATCAGAATCTGGGCGGCCTCCACGCCTTCCTTCTTAAGGAACCGGGCCACCGCGTTGGCACGCCGCTCGCTCAGGATTTTGTTGTATTCTTCCGTACCATACCGGCTGTCGCAATAGGCTGTGAGTATAACTGAAAAATCCCGGTTCTCCATCAGGAAAGAGGCCACTTTGTTCAGTTCCGGTTCATATTGGGACGGAACCGTCCAGGAGTTGCTCTCAAAGTAGACCTTCACGTCCGACAGGCCGGCAGCCTCTGCCACCGCCCGGGAAAGGGCTTCTGCAAACTGCTCGGGCGTTACTTCGGGAACGGGAACTTCTTCTTCTACCTGACGGTTCACCCGGCGGGCCGATTCAACCACCTGACGTTCCTGTTCTGCCTCAAAGCGCTCCCTTTCGGCGGCTGCGCGGGCTTCCACGGCGGCACGGGCCTCAGCGGCGTAGTCCCGCTTGGGAGGATCCGGAGGAGTTACGACCTTGGGCGTTTGGGCCTTCTTGGTTTTGTTGCCGAAGGAGAAGTGAAGACCGGCCAAAAGCTGCACGTTACCGCCCGGAACGCCATTGCGAATGGAATTGAGGGCGTCCGGAAGCAGGTGATACACGGCCTCCGTGGTAATGGCCAGGCTCTTGCTCACCGGGAACCGGTATCCCACGCCAAAGCGGCCGGTCGCAAAGGCCTTGGGAGCTTTCCAGACAAGGTTCATCTTGTCGGCATCCAGCTGCTGGGCTCCGTTGGAGTAGCCCACAATGACGCCGGCGCCCACCAGGGTGTAGAAATTGGCAAACGAATGGAAGATGAAATCGGCCTGTCCGCGGACATAGTCGTACTGGTAATACTTGACCAGGGAGGGCACATATCCCTTCCCGCTGATGCCTCCTACGCCCAGACGAATCTCTACGGGCTCAGCAAAATGGAAGCCCACGTTAACGGAAAACGCCGGAGACAGCATATTGGTGAAGGATCCTTCTCCAATGGTGTAGGCTGCGCCGGCCTGGCCCTCCACGCTCCAATGGGGCCGGAATGCCTGCTGTGCATGTCCCAAAATGGAAAATGCAACCAGGAAAAGGATAGATACAATAGTCTTGTGCATGATTCTATTTTTGCATGGCGGATTCTACATCGTCAGGGGCGATGGGCAGACGGGCGTGGCCCAGGCGACGGGCGCCTTCGGGCGTTACCAGCACATCGTCTTCCAGACGGATGCCTCCAAAGTCGTAGTAAGATTCCAGCTTGGCAAAGTTGATGAACTCGGCACCGGTTCCCTCCTTCTTGAACTTTTCAATAAGGGCGGGAATGAAGTAGATGCCGGGCTCGTCCGTAATCACGTGACCGGGGACCAGGCGGCGGGCCATACGCAGGGAACCCAGACCCAGCTGCTTGGCGCGGGTCTGATCGGGGTCGTAACCTACCAGGTTTTCTCCCAGGTCTTCCATATCGTGGACGTCCAGACCCATGTTGTGACCCAGGCCGTGAGGCTGGAACAAACCGGCCAGACCGATGGTCATCATGTCTTCAATATTGCCGTGTAGCAGATCCAGGGCACTCAGGCACTCCAGCATGTGACGGGCCACGGCCAGATGCACCTCGCGGTAGGTGGTACCGGGCTTGGTAAGGCTGAAAGCGAGCTCGTTGCACTCGTATACAATCTGGTAAATATCGCGCTGCTTGGGCGTGAACTTACCCGTAGTGGGATATGTGCGGGTGAAGTCCGAGGCATAATGCTCGTTGCTCTCCACGCCGGCGTCAATGACCATCAGTTTGCCGGGTTCAATGACTTTGTCGTGCAGGTGATTGTGCAGGGTTTCTCCGTGCTGGGTGAGGATGGTGGGGAAGGAAACGCCCCAGCCCTTGGCCAGCGCAATGCCTTCCATCTTGCCCACGATGTCCTGCTCAATAATGCCCAGGGTAATGCAGTTGCGGGCCACGGAGTGCATAGCCACACCCAGGTCGCAAGCTTCATCAATGGCTTTGATCTCTACCGGCTCCTTGATGAGTCGCATAGAGATGACGGCCTTGATGAGGGCCTCGGACGGCTTGCCGCCGGGAACCAATTCCTGCAGTTTGAGGGTATTGTAATACCGGGACGGGGGCAGGAAATGAACCTTGCGTCCTTTGACACGCTCCTCAAGCCAGCCGGCCAGTTCTCCGTAAGGTCTGTGGCGGGAAACCCCCACCGAAGCGGCCTTGGATTCCACGCTGGGCTGAGGACCCATCCAGATGATGTCGTCAATTTCTACGTCGTCGGCAAAGAGGATCTCCTCTCCCGAATCTATGCTCATAACGGCGGCCATCAGGGGCTCGTCCAAGCCCCAATAATACAGCCAGGAGCTGTCCTGACGCCATTTATAGCAATTGTCCTTATATTGGGCCGGGGCCTCTGCGTTTCCCACAAACAGAATGAGACCGCTCTCTCCGGCCTCTCTCATTTTGGCCAGCAGCGTGGCTCTGCGGCTTACATAAACTTCCTTTGCAAACATCTTTATGCGTGTTTTGGTTTCCTCAAAGATAAGAATTATTTTTGTGGTATGGAAACGTTTATCGGCATTCTGGCTATTGTGCTGGGGATTGTGGGCATCATCGGGAGCATTGCGCCCGGGCTGCCGGGCCCGCCGCTCAGCTGGCTGGGTATGCTGGCCCTGTACATCTGGGGCGGAGGTGCCAACTCGGCCGGGGAACCCCTCTCGACCACCTTCCTATTAGTTTGGCTGGGAATTGTGATTGTGGTGAGCGTACTGGACTACTTCGTCCCGGCCTATTTTACCAAACTCACCGGCGGCAGCAAATGGGGAAGCCGAGGGGCCATCGCGGGCCTTTTCATCGGCCTCATCTTTCCTCCGGTGGGCATGATCGTTGGCTCCCTCATAGGGGCCTTTATCGGTGAACTGCTATTTGCCGAGAAAGACGCCGCGACCTCTTTGAAATCGGCCTTCGGCGCCTTTCTGGGCTTTCTTTTTGGAACAGGGCTCAAGCTAACTTGCTCGGCCGTAATGCTGTTCTATCTGGTAATTTACGCTTTCTAAAGCCTACTTGTAACGGGCTTCAATTTCGTCTTCCTTATCCTCTACGTAGTTCTTGAAGCTGTCGCGGAGGTCCTTGGGGAGGGTGTGGTCGTTCTTGACCTTTTTCTCAATGACCCACATCTGGTCTTCCACCTTCTTGGCGCCCTTCTTGTCTCCATTCTTGATAAGTTTCTCGTACTGGGACAGCATGCCGTAAATGCCATACTTGCGGCATAGGTCGTCTACCGTGCGGGGCGTCGTATCGGTCTTAACGGCTTTCTTTACTTCCTTGGGCTGCTCTGCCTCCACTTCCTTGGCGTCAAAGTCCATTCTGACGCCCTTGGTTTTGGCGATGATGAGGTCGGCCTCTTTCTTGGTGAAAGACTTCTTGCCTTCGGCCACGGAGAACACCACCGTACGCTCTACGCTCTTACCTGCGTTGTAAACAGGCACCAGGCTCTGGAGGTCCTCGCCTTGCAGCACCAGGCCGGAACTAACGCGGATGCTGCGGTCGTCCAGGGGAATCAGCTTGATGTCCAGGGACTCCAGGGCAGCCTCGGTTTCCTTACGGACGGGAACAACGGCCTGCACGGTCCACTCGGAAGAATTCTCCGGGGACGGGGTGGTATAGAGTTTCACATCGGCACCCAGGGAGAAGGAGGAAAAAGCGTTGCCGGCAAATTCCACCGTGCTCTTGGGGACATACAGTTCGGAAGGTTCGTTGTTGCCGCAGGCTGCTATCACAAGGGCCACCACGGCGAAGGCGAGAATGCGTTTCATAATAATTAATAATGGGTCAGTGAGCACAAATATACGCATTTTTGGAAGAAAAGCAACTATTCCCACTCAATGGTTGCCGGGAGCTATACTTCCAATGATTCCAACCACGCCCAGGACCAGGGCGAGAATGGCAATAAAGGTTTCCATAGATTACTTGAAACGCTCCTTAATCTCTTCCTCCTTGTCCTCGACGTACGTCTTGAAGCTGTCGCGCAGGTCCTGAGGAAGGGTTTGGTCGTTCTTTATCTGTTTCTTAAGGGCGCTAAGCTGGGCTTCCACCTGCTTGGCGGCCTTCTTATCCTTGTTCTGGATGTGCTGCTTGTACTGGTCCAGCAGGTCGTAAACGCCAAACTGGTTGCAGAGGGCGTCAACCGTCAGGGAATTGACATCCACCTCTTCCGGCTGAGGTTCGGCCTTGGGCTCTTCCTTGGCCGGCTTCTCATTCTTCACCGGAGCCAGGGCCTGGGACGGGGTTGCTTCCTGAACCGGAGCCTCAACAGCAGGCTCTCCGGCAGGACCGTTAGGTTCGGCCTTGGGCTTTTTGTTGGTGTTCACGCAAGCGGCTATCACGAGCGCCACAACAGCGAAGGCAAGAATCCGTTTCATAATGCATTAAATAAGTGGGTCTGTACCCACAAATATAAGCATTTTTGACGGAAACGCAATCTAATCGCCGGTGTTCCAACCGTCCAGAGAGAGCTCTACAGACGGGGTCCCGTCTTGGATTCTACAGGTTACAGTCTTCGTTTCTCCGGGAACCAGGCTCAGGAAATTGTCGGACCAAAGGACGCCGGGAATCAGTTCTCCTGAGGCGTCTTTAGCTTTGAGAATGAGCTGGTAGGCTATTACCTCGGAAGTGTTGGTAAGCGTGATGTCATACCCTCCTTTCACGGCCACCGTTTGCATATCCACGGTGGCAACTGGCAAAGATGCAACAAAAGAAAGGTCTGAATACTTTCCTATGGGTGTAATATACCAGTCCGACTTGTCCCACAAGTATTTGTTTTGCTCTGCCGGCACACAGTAGAAGTTGTCGGCAACCGTTTCTCCGGAAACATTTATCAATTCCAGATCTACGAAACAGGCCCCTCGGATGCCCTCAAAGACTTTTTGTGGCTCACGGGGTTTTACGCGAATGACTTTCTCCTCTTGGCGCAGAAGCCCGGAATCGGCCCCGTATATTCTCAAGACGGCCGTATAACCGGCTTCCGGAAGAGCATCGTTGACAGCCCAGACACAACGGTCTCCGTAATTGAATACTAGCTGAACGGTCTGGCAGGCCTTCTTTGTCCCGAAGTAACCGGCTGTGGGAACCATATACCAGTCATAGAGCTGCCAGTACAGGCTGGGCCAGGCACTGTTGAGCATCCACTGAACAATACCCGTAGCCCGGGGAACATAGCAGCGGAACGATTCAAACATGGCACGCGTCCCGTCATAGTCCAAAGCATGCGCCTTCTTCACAAAATCCCGGAAATGGGCCGGCTCTCCATACTGGCCCGCCGTGGCTTCCAGCGCAACGCGGGTGGAGTTCATGTCTGCTGTGGCGGAAGTGCAATGATAATCCCAGTTGCCATCCAAAGGCCATAAATGGTCCTCTCCCACCATTCTACGTACGGACTCCAGCTGGGGGATGTTCATTCCAATTCCGGTTTCCGTATTGAAACCGTAAGCCCCTCCGTTTTGGTTATCCAGATACCAGTAATCCGGCCCTACATACTCGTAAGGACCCAGCATCTTCATCCCGGAAGGTCCGCCATATTCACTGGTAAGGCCTTTGGCCGAACAGATGTAAGGACGGTACTCCATTTTGTTATACAACGCCATGTATTGCGCTTCCAGACGGGGATTGGGGATGAAGTCCGAGCCGGTAAACCAGGCAATAACGGCCGGATGGTTATACAGGCGGTTTATCTGATCGTGAAAATAGCGGACTACCAGGTCTTCCGTTTCGGGGGTATTGATACAACCCAGGCCGGGCGTTTCCGGCAGGCCACAGTAGACATTCCACTCCCACTGACAACTCCAACCCACCAGGGCCAGCACACCCAGGCTGTCGCAGAGGTCATACACACTGTCATCCTTTCCCCAGATATTCTCAAAGCGGATACAGTTAAGCCCCATGTCCCGGACAAATTCTACCTGCCGGCGGGTACGCTCGGGGGTATCCTGCATGAAAATGTCGTCTGTCCAGCCGCCTGCCTTGACCAGGAAAGGCTTTCCATTCAGGAAGAACTGCCTGTGACCGGCGGCATCCACAACACTTTTTATATCCCGGATTCCAAACCGGGTGGTCAAAGAATGAGAAACCTTTCCGGCTACCTCAAAATCGGCCGTGAGCGTATATAACTCCGGGGTTCCCATTTCATAACTCCACCAGATACGGGGATTGTCAATGGATTCCCGCAGGGTCACTTTGCGACGCTCTCCGGCCGCCAGCGATACCGGCTCACGGAAGGAGCCGCCTTCATAGGTCCCTTTCAGGACGCCGTTGACCGCCTTGTCACTAAGGTTTACAAGGGTTGCCGTCACAAGAATATCGGCCTGGGACAAATGGTCCGTGTCCAGTTCGGGTTTTACCAGGAGCGATGCCAATTGGACATCTGGAGTAGAAATCAGTTCTACATTCCCCAGAATGCCCATGCTTTCATCTACGGGACGCGGATTCCAATCCACAAATCCCATGTTCAGATCTCCCGGTTGCGCCCTATTCAAACGAACGGTAAGCGTGTTTCTTCTGCGGGCGAGAGGCGTAATGTCAAAGTCACGGACCAGAAATACTCCAAAAGTGGTGTCGGCCGAGGCGAGGGACGTTCCGTTCAGGCTGATATCGGCCCTATACCCCAAGCTGTTAAAACGCAGAACGTGCTTCAAACCCGGTTGGGCAGAGAAGGTGGTGGTAAAAACCCACGGCGCGTCAAATTGCGTTTTGACAATGTTCCGGTAACGGTCCTGATCCAGAACGTCCGGGCCCAAGACCCCGGCCTCATTAAGGGCGCCGGCTACGGTGCACGGCACTTTTACAGTATAAGATTCTTCCGCTCCCTCCCGCTGCAGGGTCCATCTGCTAAGACGGCGAACTTCGGGATGGCAGGAGGCGGCAAACAGAACAATGGCAAGCAGAAAGAAACGTCTCATCTTTTTATAGGGGAGTATATTTAATCCAATCTATTTCAAGTTCATAGGGATAAAGCGGGGTGTTCGCTGGACCGTGATACAGGCGGAATTCAAGCTTCAAGGGCTCGGAGGGGATGTTTTCCGTCTGTTCATAAAGAATGCTTTTCTCGGAAGAGGAGGTCTGTATCCACCAGGTTACCTTTTCTTCCGTCCAGTCCATCCCGTAAACATAGAACTTGGAAGCGGCATTGAACGAGGAAAGGGAAGGGACTAGAACCGACTCCTTAACCGAAGGGCTCCCTGCGGCGCCCGGTTCCTTGCGGGAAACACGGGAATAGAGTTGTTTGCGGTCGGCTATGCGGAACTCGAGGGTCATCTCGTCAAAGCCGAACTTGGGATCATCGTCGCGGAGGGAAAAGTCGGCAAAAAGGCCCACTTTGGGCTGCACGGAACCCACATCCGGGATTCTGATTCTGGCCGAATAGCTTCCGTAATAGACATAATCCTTGGAAGTCAGGATGGCCCCGTTCTCTTCCCCGGCTTTGTCGGCGGGATTGGGCCGGAGCAGCAGGATGGTCTTGTTTTTCTCCGTGAGAGAGGGAAAGCCGGGATAGTAGCGGAAATCTCTCTCCGGCGCAACGGAGTAGAAGGAGAAATATTCTGTATCCCGGGACGGGAACTCCTCCGTAAAGGCGGACATCAACTTGACTTCTTTGTGTGCCGGCGCCGGCGGGACAACCGGTTCCGGCGGAACAACAGGCTCAGGAACCGGGACCTGGGGTTTAGAACAAGACGCGGCAAACAGCAAGAAAAACAGGATGAGTAGCGGATATCTTTTCACGACCTTCCTACCAGTTATGTTTCTCACGCCATTCCATATTGATAGCATCGTAGGGCTCGTATTTCATCCAATCTATCTCCAAAGAATAGGGATACTTGGGCGCCTCCGTAGAACGCGGATTGGTATCTACCGACCAGTCATTTGTGTGCCAGTAATTGAGCAGATAAGTGGTGGGCGGCTGGGGAATGCCGGAGAAATTGGGCGTGGAACCCTGATAGTCCCAGAGGATGATTTTTTCCTGGGTCTCCGGGTGTTCAATCCACCAAGTCAGGCGGTTGGGGTACCAGTCAAAACCATAGACGTAGAAAGATTTGGATGCGTCGTAGCCCTCAATAGGCGCCAGGGCGCGCGGGGAAAGGGCCGCATCGTCGCCCGGGTCAAAATTATGATTCCGGTTACCGTCATGATAAGAGCGGTAGTTGGTGTACAGGATCTGACCCGTGGCCAGGTTGATGGTGCGTCCCACACGCTGAAGATTATTCACGTTATTGGGATCGCTGGTCCAGGTACCAATGTAGATCAAACGGGGATCTGCAATGAGCCATTCAAAGTCAATTTCGCTGAGACCGTAACCCTGACTATAGCGATAAGTGAAATAACCGACCACTGCACCCACGTTGGGCTGTACTTTCTTAACATCCGGTACCCGGATACGGGCAGAATAAGTACCAAAGTGGGTACTTTTATGCGTTGCTATTTCAGGACCCCGCCCTGCACCGGCCGGATCTGACGGGCTGATGCGCATAAGCATCACGTCCGTGCCTTTTTCCGTAAAGGAAGGCACGCCGCATAAATACCGGAGAGCACTGCCGCCCGTAGAGAAGAATTGGGGAGAGGATGTGTCAAACTCCTCTGTGAAAGGACGCATAAAACGGCTATCGGTATCGGTTTGGGCCGATGCGACGAAGCTTGCCAGGCTTAAAGCTATAACAGAAAGCAGAAGTATCGGTTTTTTCATTTTTCTTGGTTGGTTTTTAAGGGAAAAGAGACAGGACAGGACCTCTGCCCTGTCTCCTTACAATCATGGATTATTATTCTCCTTCTTCCGCAAAGGTTACCTTTACGCTGAGGTTGTCAAAGTAAAGATTGATACCAGGGCCGAAGAAAGGTCCCCATACGGAACGGTAGTCTACATAGAAGTAAACCGTACCGGTCTTCTGAGCCCAGTAAACGGCCACGGGCTCACCGGCATTGCTATAACCGAGACCCAGAGAAGCATTGGCGGCGATGTAATCCTCATTGGCTTCAAAGCCTCCGTCAAAGGCAGGCACGGGATCGGTTCCGGCAGCAGACCAGTAATTGAACATCTCTACCACAGAGGTGCCGTCTGCACCAATATCATCCACCGATTCGGCGATACCGAACCACAGCAGACCGCAGTCGTTGGAGTTTGCGCCCCACTTCATCTGGGCAGAGATTTCCAGACGGTCGCCTTCTTCCACCTCAATGGCCTGATAGAACTTCACGTTGTTGGCCTGGTCGTGAACCTGGTTCTCGGAGGACAGGCGCAGGCAGCCGTTTTTGCCACGGGAAGGCTTGTCTTCAGTATAGCCAAAATAAGGCTGCCAGCTGTAAACACCGGGCTGGGGGTTCTCATAATCTCCGGCGGGGAATACTTCCGTATGGATAAAGGTCCAGTACTTCACATCATCCTCTTCCATGCCGCCGCCCTGGAGCAGTTCGTTGTAAGCGATGACATCCACTTCGGCCTCATAGACATCCTTGTCTCCGCCAAGGCCGGTGATTTCTGCCTTCACTTTGTACTTGCCATAAGCAGAATATGCGTGGGTCTGCTTGAACTCGGTACCGGTAGCGCCGTCGCCAAAGTCCCAGGCGATGGAGTAGGCGTTTTCGGAAGCCGTTGCGTCAAACTCCACTACAAGGCCGAACTTACCGGCACGGTCGGTCTGAGCCTTGGCCGTGAAGTAGGCCTTTGCCTTGCCGGCAAGGGTCAGGGAAGCTTCTTTCTTGGCGGTAACGCCATCGGTATTGCCAACGGTAAGTTTCACAGTATAGGTACCGGCGGCAGCAAACGTATGAACGGGAGAAGCCTCTTTAGAGCTTTCGCCGTCACCAAAGTCCCATTTATAAGAGGTAGCGTTGGCCGACTTGTTGGTAAAAGTAACTTTGAGGGCGTCCACCGTGTATTCAAAATCCGCGGTAGGGGCAGCTGCAGGGGTGGGGTCTCCGCCCGGGCCTTCGGACGGCTTGCCGCAACCAACCATCAGAGCGGCAAGGGCCGCCGTTGCACAAAGGAGGAATGTTTTTTTCATAATCACAGAAATTAATTGGTTATAAGATTAATGGAAACAGATTGCGGACTTCACTTTCCGGCTTGTCGCTGGAAACCGTATCCCAATGCTGGCTGTTAAGGTCAAGGACCACAACCACACTGGTGTTCTTGTTGGCCAGTTCATAGTTTACAGGACCGTTCAGATGAGAGATTTCCAGGCCCAGCACCAGGAGTTTATACCGGCCGCCGCTCACAAGGGCGGTTCTTTGAAGAGCCAGGGCTTTCATATCCACATCCACATAGCAGGTTTCTCCGGATTGTCCCTGCTTCACCTCAATCGTAGCAGGGATGGTGCATATGTCCGGAGTCAGCTCCGTAGCGGGAATCTCTTTGGCGGCATATTCGGACAGTTTGCGCTCGGTCTCGCTCTTGCACAGGCCCAGACTTACGCTGTATGCCTGCTGCTGGGAAAAATACCCGGAACGAATAACCCCAACAACAATCTGGAGTTTCCCGGTAGCCGGGTCATACTTGCAGCAATAGTCCCGGTTCTGATAGAACGGCCCCATAGGAATGGGATAAGAGTTGTCCAAACCCGTCACTCCGGCTTGCGGGATGTATACCTTGGCAAAGCCATAGTCCTTGGTTGCATCGCTCTTTTGGCAGGCCCCTGCGGCTACCAGCGCAAGGGCTAGCATTAAAATCTTGTATAAGGTCTTCATAATCAATTGTATTCGGGGTTTTGAGTAAGGGTCCCTGCCGAGTTGGCCACCTCTTTACGCGTAAAGGGCAGGTAATAGTGGCGGGATTCAAAGGTGCGGTTGGCCACGGTAACGTATGAGTACTGGAAGCCGCCCAGGCTGTTCTTACGGACCACGACGCCTTTGATAGAACGGTTGAGAACGGTCTCCGCATCCTTCCAGCGGATAAGATCCCAATAGCGGTGGTCTTCGAAAGCCAGTTCTACCCTTCTTTCCTGCTTCACAGCCTTGCGGAAATCCTCTTTGCTGGCCACTGTAACGGGAGGAAGAAGCGTACTGGCACTGTTTCTCACTTCCGAGAGAGCCTCACGGGCCGTAAGTCCATATCCCTTGGGGTCGGCATCCGGGCCATATACCTCATTCATGGCCTCGGCATAGTTCAGGAGCACTTCGGCATAACGGAAAACGGGCCAAAGATGATCCGTACTACCCCCCTCGATGAGGTTGAGGTTGGGCGCCAGGAATTTTCTCAGGTAATATCCCGTTTTGGACGCGCCATTTACCCTCATGTCGTAGGCCCCGCCGGGAGACTCATCAATGGTATTTCCGTTCCAAACAGAGCCGTTATAGACAATGCTGGCCTCGAAACGGGGATCGCGGTTCTCGTACGGGTTCAGAGTCTTGGGGCCGATATACTCATAGGCGTCCACCAGGTTCTGCGTAGGGCAGATTCCACTGTTGCCCCCACGGGTACCTATCGGATAATTGGCCACTTCCGGAGCACTGCCCGCGGCTCTCCTGATGAGGAAAATGGACTCCACGTCATTGGCTGCGTTATTCTTGAGGAAATAGTTTCCGTAGTTTCGGTTGGCCGGCATGTGGTAGTCCGGATACGTCCTGGCACCCTCACCAAATCCAAAGCCCCTGGCAAAGATTTCCTGGCGCACCTTAATAACATCGGCGGCAGCGGCGGCGGCCTTTGCCCACTTTTCCGTATCATTGTCCGGGTTGTTGCGGGGACTGGCGGCGTAAAGGAGCACGCGGGCCTTGATGGCCAGGGCCGAAGTCTTGTCAAAGCGGCCGATGTCGTCACGGAAGTTCCAGTTAGCCACATCGGCCCAGTAATTATCGGGCGTGGGCGTCAGGGCTACCCGCCAATCCAGGTTCACTTTGTCGGCATTCTCGTCAATCAGAGCAACGATATGGTCCACTACTTCATCGTAGCTGGCCTGGCGTGCGAATTCACCCTCGCCGTCAACGAGGGGAACGCCCCCATACATCTTGATTAGCTCACCATAGTAGTAAGCCTCGGCAATGCGGGCTTCGGCCCGGAGCCAGTTGAGATTGATGACGTCACGCTTATAAGCCTTACGGTTATCGGTGCTGTAAAGGCTTCCATCCGGGTTGTACACGGCGCTGGTATCCCGGTTTAACGCCAGGAAGGCCTCTCCGTCTTTGGCATAATCCAAGAAGAAGCGGGCAGCCCGGATGCCGTCGTAGTAATTGTTATACAGATAAGAGATGGGGTTCAGGTCGGCCGATAGGAGTCCGCGGTTAAATGCGGACACGGAGGAAGTGGGAGCCGTCTGCTCCGCCTCGTCGGAGGCCGAAGCAAACAGGTTGCCATCAATGACGTTGAACCCGTATTGCATAGGAGTATAGAACGCATATGCAAAGCTGGAAAGGGTGCTGGAACGAGTCTGCAGCCTGTCCATGGTGTCATACACGTCGATACGGGTATCCAGGAACTTGGAGCAGGCACAAACGCTCAGTGCCAGTACAGACAGAAGAACGATAGAACGATGGTGTCTTTTCATAGTGCTTACTCTTTAGAAAATGATTTGAAGACCCGCACATACGCTCATGGCCGACGGATAACCATAATTCACGGTTTCCGGATCCATCTTGTATTTCCACAGGACGGGACTCAGGGTTAACAGGTTCTGACCCTGCACGAACATGCGGAGCGTATTGGAGCCGGACTTGCCCAGCGGAAGGTTGTATCCCACTTCCACATTGGACAGGCGCAGGTAGGTGTTATCCTTGATCCAGAAGGAGCTGGGGCGGTAATTGTGGTCGTTCTGCCGGGTGGTCAGACGAGGGAACTTGGCGGTGCTGCGTGTGTCCAGCTTCACTTCGGGATAGTAAACCCACGCTTCCTTGGCCCATTCGAAGGCCGTGCTATAATTGACAAACGGCTGCCAGGCGCTGTAGTCCAACAGATTCACGGTAGAACCAGCACTGCCGGTAAACAGGATTGAGAAGTCAAAGCGGCGGAAAGTGAGGTTGGTACCGAAACTGAAGGACAGCATGGGATACGCCGGATTTCCATTCCAGACTATATCGGTGTCGTCAATATACCCGTCACCGTCCTGATCCTTATATTTAAGGTCTCCGGGCTGAACTTCGCCAAACAGCGGAATAGGAAGGCCCATGTTCAGCTCTCCGTCCACGTCAAAGTCGGAGAGTTCATAGAAGCCCAGGCATTCCAGACCCATCCGGGAGCCATAAGGATGACCGGTTTGTTTATTGTAAGCGTACTTAGCCCCCACTTCACCCATTTCCAGAACCGTGTTACGGGCGAAAAGGATGTTGCCAAAAACCGAATACCCAAAATCGCCGCGGGTGTCGGCAAAGACAAAACTGGCATCCACGCCGTGGTTGAACATCTTACCAATATTGGAGTAATAGGTCTGATTGCCGTAGTAATCCATAAGGGTGCGGTCCAGGGTAAGGATGTTGCTGCGAAGGTCAATGAAATAGTCGGCGGTCAACTTGAGTTTGCCCCACAGGGTCATATCCGTGCCGATATTGGCCTTGAGGCTTCTCTCCGGCGATACATTCTCATTGCCTTTGAACAGGGGACGGATTCCGCTGACGCCTCCGTCAAAAGAAGGTCCCATGCCTGTCACAAAGCTTCCTGTCCAGGAATAGTACTGCTGATAAAGGAAGCGGCCATTGGTCTGGAAACCGTCAATGCCTACATAGGCTTCCGTTGAGCCGGAAAGACCCACCGATCCTCTTACGCGAATGTTATCCTTCACGTTCCAACCCAGTGACAAACTGGGATAGAAAGCATAACGATGACCGGGCGCATAGGCATCGCTTCCAAATACGGAGAAGCCCAGGGCCGCGTCAAAACGATGGTCGAAATCGTAGGCAATCCGCCCGCTGTAGTTGATATAACGGTATTTCCAATTGTAGAAGGAAGAGCCGTTTCCATTGAAATCCGAGATATGGGCCGCCAGGGTAACACCCAGGTTGTTCCTGTCAAAGGATCCGTCCCAGCCCAGGATTACATTGCCCTGCATCCAGCGCTCCTTTCCTGAAGACCAGTAACCGTTGGAACGAAGATAGGTGGACACGTCCGACGTCTGGGCCACGCCGCCCAAATAGCGAGCATAGGTGCGTGTCTTGGCCGTATTACCAATGGTTCTGGAATAGAACGAGAAGCCTTCCTGCATATAGAGACCGGGCAGGAGAGAGCCCAGGTCTTCCCGGAACTTGAAATTGGCCTGCAGAACCTTGGTCCTCGAGGTGGTCCAACCCAGCCCGGTGATAGAGCCCACGGGGTTGTTGGGATGGGTTGCCGTACCCGAGAAGTTGGAGATGGGGTCCGTGGACTCGGGATCGTATACGGGATAGATATTGGAAGGATACGTCATGACGTCGTTCACCAGGGAATAAACGCTGTAATTGGGGCGGTTTCTGTCTTCCAGTCTGCCTCCCAGATCCACGCTCACGGTTAGGATGTCGGTGAGTTTCATGTCCAGATTGGTTCTGACGCCGTATTTCACAAAAGAGACGTTTTTGGTCCGGTCTGTGTTTTTCACGTTCAGGAAGCCCTGCTGATTGGCGTAGTCCAGTACTACACTGTACCTGGCCTTTGAGGATCCTCCGCGAATGGAGAGATTGGCATCGGCGTAGATTCCGTATTTGCGGAAAACTTTGTCGTACCAGTCCACGTTAATCCCGTTTCCGGATTTGAGCTCGTTCATGACCTCAAAATCATAATAGGGATCCCACTCGCGACCGTTGTCGTTGCAATAGGCCTGATTGTAGAGCTGGGCATACTCGTAAGTTCCCAACGGTTTGACCACATTGATAGGGGCCTGTACTCCTCCGCTGGTCTTGAACGTAATGACCGGTGCGCCCTCCTGACCCCTCTTGGTCGTGATAAACACCACGCCATTGGCGCCATTCATACCATACTGGGCCAAATCGGCTGCATCTTTGAGGATGGCCACAGATTCTACCTCCTGGGCCGAAATGTAATTGATGTATTCACTCTGGACCTCAAATCCGTCCACATAGATTTTCAGGGTATTCAAGCCCACGCCTTCGGCAAAGGAACCTATGCCTCGGATCAGCATCCAGGCACTGCCGCTTCCGGGAATTGCGTCATTGTTGATGACAATCAGACCCGGATATCGGCCCTCCAGCGATTTGGTAAAATTGGCCAGATCCTGCGAATAAGCCCGGAGGGAAAACATCAGGGCAAGGATTGCCGTAATAATGATGATGAGTCTTCTTTTCATGTTCTCCATGGTTTTTTCTATTAATATCCGGGGTTCTGGGCAATGATACCCTTATTCACTTCATCCTGCCTGAAAGGCTCCAGGAACCATTTAGGATGCCAATATCCCGTATAGGAATAGGCGTCCCAGTAGGAAATCAGGGCGTCCATCGTGTTGTCACCACCCGCCCGCAGGAAAGAAATCTCCGTCATGGGGCCGCCCAGGATACTGGTGCCAATTTCGGGGTGCTTCCAGTGCTTGACATCGTAATAACGCTGGTTCTCCTCAAAGAACTCAAGGGCCTTTTCGCGGACAATGAGCTCGCGGAGTTTGGCCTGGTTGGTTTCCGTTACGGAAGGCAGACCTGCACGGTTGCGAATGATATTGAGATAACGAAGTGCGTTGTCACTCTGACCTATCTCATTGTAGGCTTCGGCCAGATGCAGGTAATTCTCGGCCAGACGGAACAGCGGGAATTCAAACCAGCGGCGGGCGCCGGCTTTGTAATAGAATTTGGTGGGAACACCAATGGAACGGCCTTCCGTGGCACGGGACATGGAGGCAGCAATGTCTTCGCTTTCCGTGAAGCTGCCCATATACCAGATTCCCTCATTCCACTTGGCATCACCGTCATTGGAACGGCCGAATTTGCCGGGCACACAGATGTCCACGCGGAAACGGGGCTCAATCTTGTCAATGTTGGCGGCAAAATCGGAGATGGGGCGGGGGGACGCCTCCCCTACCACAGGCCAGTCAATCTCTCCGCCCTCGGTATCCCGGTACAGGCGAACGAAGTTGGTAAGGACCCCGCGCAGGGAGCGCTCGCCCGCATCCACATAGGCCGACCAGTTATAGCCTTCCGTCATATTGTTGTAGACTTGCTGGTCAGACTCGATCTTGAAAGCGAGGATGGTCTCAGGACCATTCAGCTCGGAGACGCCGCGACCGTAATCGCTGATGGCCTGCTCAAAACTGTTCCGGTTTCCTTCTCCGGCCGTAAAGATAAGGTGCTTGCCATGGGCTTCTCCCCATTTGATAAGCGCCAGATGGGCGTCAATGGCATCCTGATAACGTTGCTGGTCATACCCTCCCAGCCAAACATATTCTTCGTTTGCATCGTAAGCAATGCCAAACTCCTTAGGGTAAGACTGGGCCGAATTGAACAGCGGACGGGAAGCAAAGGTAAGCACCCTTGCCCTCATGGCCAGGGCCGCACCCTTGGTGAGCCTTCCTTCCCACTTGTCACCGCAGCCGGGTTCAATGTCGTACCACGTGTCGGGAAGGCGCTTTTCGGCCTCTGCTATCATTTCCAGGGTATAATCCAGCGTTTCCTGCGCCGTAGCACGGGGGAATTTGATTTCATCCGTCATCTGGTTGGCCTGCCGCACAATGGGAACACCGCCCCAACGCTGGAACATGCCCATATAGCGGTAGGCAATAAGGCCGTAGGCCTCTCCTTTCATATACTCCTTCATCTCATCGGACAACTCCTGGCACTGGTCCAGGTTGGCGATGATGATCCAGCAGGCACGGATGACCTCCCAGTTTTCATTGAAGTTGGCCGGGCATCCCTGGAACTGACCCGAAGCATCCAACGTGGGAGCGGGTCCGTTTACCACCAGATTGTATCCGGCATGCCAGCTGTATCCGCGGGTAATCTCGCCGGAAAGGGACGCAAGGGTACCGTGGTTGATGCCCCAGCCTTCCGGAAGGCCTTCGCGAAGGCCCCTGTGGTAAGCTCTCCACAGCATTCCTTCGGCATCTTTCCGGGTAGAGAACACGTCTTCCAGATACACGCTGCCCGTCACTTCGGGCATCTCCAGGAACAGGTTGCAGGAAGTTCCGCCCAGAAAGGCCGTCAAAACCAATGCGATTATACTAGTCTTTTTCATATCTGCATCCGCTTAGAAGTTAATGTTAACGCCAAAGTTGACCGTACGCGTCAAGGGGAAGACATAGGAAATGTTTCCTTCCGATCCGCCCAGGTTGTCTTTCGTTTCCGGGTCAATGCCGTAGCGGCTCATCTGGTCAAAGAAAGTAAACAGGTTATTGGCGTTGGCATAAATGCGGAGAGAGGAGATACGGGCCCGCTTCAGAAGCGGAAGATTCTTGTTGAAAGTGTATCCAATCTCTACGTTCTTTATGCGCAGGTGATCCGAGGCCAAGGCCCAGAGATCGCTCTTGGGACCAAAGTCATAATGGTCCTGGCTGGCGTCATAAACGGCACGGGGATAGGTGATGGGGGTGCCGGCGGCCACTTTTTCGGGCGTCCAGCGTCCCTCATACTGCCACAGGAAGGCGTTTCCTGCCCGTTTGAAGAAGGGGCTGGTGATGCGGGAAATGTAATACGTACCCATGGCGGTACCGGAGAGGACCACTTTGACATCGAGGCCCTTATAGCTGAAACCGATCTTTCCGCCAAAGTTCATCAGCGGCCGGTTGGGATACCCGATAGGACCCTGGTCTTTGTTATCAATAATGCCGTCTCCGTTGAGATCCACGTATTTGATGTCTCCCAGCGTCACGGCACCGGCCGACTGCGAGAAATACGGGCGGTTGCTCAGTTCCTCCAGCGTATCGTAGAAGCCGTCGGTCTTATAGCCGTAATACTGGCCAATGCTGTGGCCTGTCTGGTTCATCCAGTCGTAAGGGTTGGGAGCTTCGGCCATGTATACGATGGTATTCTTGGCGTAAGTAAGGTTCCCTTCCAAATAATAGCTGAAATCACCCACGCGGTCCTTCCAGCCCAATACCAGCTCGTAACCGTGGTTCTTCACCTGGCCCACGTTGACCGCCGCCGTATTCCAGGAAGGAACGCCGAAGGTGACGGGGATAACGCCCAGGGTGGTGAGGATGTCACGACGCTTCTCGCTGAAGTAATCCCCCGTGAAATAGAGCCTGTCCTTGAAGAACCGGATTTCCAGGCCGGCGCTGATCTTCTCGGATTTCTCCCAGGTGACATCCGGATTGCCCAGGGCGCCTTCGGCCGATCCCAAATAGATGGTATTATAGGCATCGGTAGAAGTACCAAACTGGTAGTAATTGCTCTGCAGCGAGCCAGAACTGGTGGTGCTGGTAAAGCTTCCGGGGCCCATGTCAATGGAATAGGTTCCGGGCAGATACAGATAACGCTTGCCGCCAATCTGGTCATTACCTACCAGACCATAACTGGCACGCAGTTTCAGGAAGGTCAGGAAATTGTTCTTGGGGAAGAAGGGCTCGTTGGTGAAGACATAGCCCACGGACGCGGCCGGGAAGAAACCGAAGCGGTGTCCCTTTGCAAAGTTCTCAGTACCGTTGTAGGCAAAATTGAGTTCCACCATATAACGGGTATCGTAGTCGTAGGTAAGGCGGGCCGATGTGCCGATAAGGCCGCTGGGCGTATTGAAGCTGTCTCCCGGCATGGTGTACTTGGTAGCACGGCCCAGGAGCAGGCCTCCCACATTGTGCTTGCCAAAGTTGCCTTGGTAATTGACCACAACGTCGGCATAGAAGTCACGCATGCCGCCCCAGGAGCCGGAAGCATAGCTGTCCGCTCCCACCGTGCCGCCAAAGAACTCCAGTTCGTTGGGATTGGTGAGACTGCGGCGGACGGTATAGGACGGAATGGCGAAAGACTGGACCGCCACCTTGCTGTAGTTCTCTTGATAGCGGAGGCTTGCCTGGATATCCAGACCCTTGACCAGGTAAGAGAGATCGTGCCGCAGGCGCATGGACACATCCACACGCGTATTGGTGGAGGTTCCCACGGAACGGCTGAGGAGGGCCGGCAGCCAGCCGCCCGTCATTTCGTTATCCGTACGCTTGTGAAGGCCGTCCTGCACGGAATTCTGGGGATAGTCAAAGTCTACAATCAACTTGTCGTCCAGGACCATGCTCCTGTTGGTGAAGGGGTTGCCCTCATAGATAATCTGCATGATACCGCTGTAACGGCTGTACAGGGAACCGGTTCCGGGGCCCTTGGTGGAGCCAAACTGACCGCTGGTGTTCACGGAAAGGGTAGTATGGTCAAAAATATCCACGTCAATATTGGCCCTCACATTATAACGCTGATAGCGGGATCCCGTACGGACGCCGAAATAATTGGCGTTCTGCATAATGGACTGCTGGTCAAAATAATTGAGGGAAACGTAGTATCTCATTCTCTCTGCACCGCCGGACACGCTCACGTTGGCCGACCACTGGGGGGCCACGCGGCTGTAAAGCTCGGCATAGGCGTCGGAGGTTCCATAGTACAGCGCTTCGCTGTTAAGGAGCTGCTGCCGCTGGGCTTCGGTGAGATTGGGCATGGCGGCCACTTCTGCGGGCGTGAAATCCCGGTTGTTCTTGAACTTCCATAAATCGTCCTCGGTAAAGAGATAGTTCATCAGGGGCGTGCTGCCATATCCCTCTACCTCATTATATATGGCTTCATTTCTGAAAAGGGCATACTCGTAAGAAGACAAGCCTCTCTGGACGTTGGTCGCACTGGTCAGACCAAAATTGCCGGAGAAACTTACCCGGGGCGCTCCTTTCTGACCCCGGCGCGTGGTGATGATGATAACGCCGTTAGCGGCACGGATTCCGTAAACGGCCGTGGAAGAGGCGTCCTTGAGGACGCTTATACCCAAAATATCATTGGCGTTAAGGCCATTGAGGATACTCATGGCCTGGCTGGTGGGCTGCTCAATGCCATCGATGACAATCAGCGGAGACGTGTTGCCGGAATAAGAGGAAATGCCTCGAATGGCAATGTCTGCCGCATCCTGTCCGGGCTCACCGGATACCGTAACGGCGCTTAGGCCGGGGGTAATACCTACCAGGGCCGAAGACACATTGGCCACCGGAGCCTGAACAACATCATCACCCGTCACCATGGTAATGGCGCCCGTAACATTCACTCTTTTCTGGGTAGCGAACGCCGTTACGACCGTTTCTTCAATGAGCATCAGATCGTCTTCCAGGACAATCTTCAAGGAACGGCCGGGTACAGCCCGGAACGTGTAGTCCTTATAACCTATGCAGGTCACCAGGACATTGGCACCGGGTTTTGTCTCCAGCGAGAAATGGCCGGCGGCATCTGTCATGACACCTTTGCTGCTGTCCTTGTCCAGTACGGTCGCGCCTATGACAGGCTCTCCGGACTGATCCACAACGACACCCGCAACCACCATTTTCTGCTGGGAAGCTGTTCTCTCTGACTGGGCCAGAGCATCAGAAGTCACCAGCCCGGCCTCTATAATAAGAACAGCCAGGGTGGCAAAAGTACAGAATAACAGTTTTCTCATGCGAATTAGTTAAAGGTTCTGAATTAGCGACATATGAGGTTGTTGCAAAATTGACCAAAACTAATCAGACCCATATGCCCATTATTTCCAGAAAAAGTCTATTTTTGTACAAAAATTATTATATGCCGTGAAAAAGAGTCTAATTTCGTTTTTCTTGGTGCTTCAATTTTGGAGTTTGAGTGCAGACAGCTTCTATTGTAAGCAAATCAGTGTGGAAAATGGGCTTTCTCAGTCCTCCGTAACCGACGTTATTTATGACGGGCGCGGAGCACTCTGGATAGGAACCCGGTTCGGCCTCAACGAATACCGCAACGGAAAACTGCGCGTCATTATGGACGACGGCAGCAACCGTATCATGGGAAACTACATTTATCTCCTGCACAATGACAAACAGGGGAACCTTTGGGTATCTACGGATAAAGGGCTCTTCCGCTACGACCCCGCGGCCGATTCCTTTTCCCTGATCAGCGGCAATCCGGTAACCTGCGCGGTCAATACGGAATCCGGCATCTGGTTTGGCGCCCACTTTGGGATGGGATTCTATTCCTATGAGCGGCAATCCTATACAGAAGACAACACGGACCTCTATACGGACTATCAGGCCCTTTACCTCTACAACGGAGAGCTGCTTTCCCTGGATAAAAAGGTGGGGCCGGCACTGGGTCATGGACAGCAGGCAGAAAGCATGAACGTACCAGAACTCACGGAAGGACGTATGATCATGGCCTCTGCCCTGAATGGAGACGTTCTCTATATGTCCATCCTGAATTACGGTCTCGTGGGGTATAACTTAAGAGAAAAACAAACCGTATTTTCTTTGCAACAGGGAGAAAACGGCCTTCCCCGGGAACCGCTCCTGGCGCTGCTGGTCATGGATGATTCCCTGTGGATGGGATTTGATGGAGACGGGATCCTGTCACTGGACCTGCAAGACTACAGCATGGGCGCCATTGAGCTGCAGGCCGGGCAGGCCGGCTCACGCATTCCTTTATCGGTTACCAAACTCTATCAGGACCCACTGGGGAATGTGTGGGTAGGCAGTGTCCGTTCCGGACTCATGGGGCTCAAACGCTCCCCTATCAAAACGTTTGACCTGACCCACACCAAACCCTCTGCCGAGAATGTCATCATCGATATCTTTGCGTCGCGTGACGGGAATATTTATCTGGGAACCGACGGAAGCGGCGTGGGAAGATATAATCCCAGCACGGGAATCTCCCTCCTTCCCGGGATGGAGGAGTTCAAGATTACTTCCGTAGCCGACTACGACGACAAAAACCTCCTCGTCGCCACTTACAACCACGGTTTCTTTCTGATGGACCGGAGGACCTCCGTTCCCCGCCCTTTTATCATAGTAGACGAACATACCAATCAGGAAGAATGCTACAGCAGCAACGCTCCTGCGCTCTACAACCTAGAAGATGGCCGAATTCTTATCCTGGCGGTCCATACCTATTTATATGATCCCCATTCCCGGCAATTCGACAGAATAGAAGACCTCACGGTGGACAAGGGAACGGAACTGCTGGCCATAGGCCCGGCAAACGGGACCTTTTATGCTTACTCTTCGGCCGGACTCTTCAACATGGACCTGGAGGCAAAAACCTTCAACCTCATCTACGAACCCGATATTCAGACCGGAAGCATCAACACAGCTGTATTCCACGGTGGACTCCTTTGGTTTGGCACCAATTACGGCCTGTTTTCCTTTGACCCCAGAAGCCAGCAGGTCAGCAAAACGGAGTCCGGTCTGTTCTCCAGGGTAAGCCGCCTGGAAAGCAATGGCTCTGACAACCTCTGGATTGCCGCCGACAACACCCTGTTCCTCTACAGGAACGGGCGCATTGAGATGACGGGAGAAAACCGCGGTGTCCCGGCTAATGAGATTCTGTCCAGCACCTGCCTGCCCAACGGAACCATTTATCTGGGGGGAACCACCGGCCTAGTTGAAATAGGGGCCGACTGCTATTTTGATATGGGCGAAAACAAGGTCGTCCAGCTCAGAGACGTTTCTTCCAGGAGCCTTAAGCTGCCCTACAACTATCCCTCCCTGGTTATCCGGATAGATTTGGCCGGAGCCGACCCCTACGAGAAGAATCTCTTCCGCTTCCACCTGTCCGGGACCTCAGACATCGTGACGGAGACCTTTGACGACAGCATCTCCCTCCCGGCCCTCAAGTCCGGACACTATGCATTGGAGGTAGCCTACCTGAGGTCGGACGGAAGCTGGAGCCTTCCTCAGTATGTAGCCTCCCTGCATATCCTTCGGCCCTGGTACTCCTCCACGGTCATGATTCTGATATACATTATCATGGGCCTCGGCCTCATCAGCTTCATCATCGACCGCGTAAGCCGAAAAAGAGTGAAGGCCCTGGAAGAAAAGCTGCGTGCAAGCGACATGGTATTTACCGGAAAAATAGAGAAATACCTGGACGAGCACATGGCAGACCCTCAGCTGTCCGTAGACCGGATTGCCAAAGATATGGCCCTGAGCCGTGCCTCCCTCTATTACAAGATGAACACGGCCTATGGAAAAGGTGTGGCAGAAGTATTAGAAGAAAAGAGAATGAGCAAAGCGGAGGAATTACTCCGCTCCAGCTCACTCTCTATTCTGGAGATTTCGGAAAAGGTGGGCTATTCCACTTCCCGCTATTTCAGTACCCGATTCAAGCAAACCCATTACGGGTTAACGCCTCTAAAATTCAGGCACAACAACAGGTAACCTATTCCCACTCAATGGTTGCCGGCGGTTTGGAACTCACATCGTAGACGACGCGGTTCACGCCTTTGACTTTGCGGATAATCTCGTTGGAGACATCGCGGAGGAAGTCGTAGGGGAAGGGGAACCAGTCGGCCGTCATAGCGTCCGTGGAGACCACGGCGCGGAGGGCCACAGGGTTCTCATAGGTTCGCTCGTCTCCCATCACGCCCACGCTCTTGACCGGCAGCAGGATCACGCCGGCCTGCCAGATGGCGTCATAGAGGTTGGTGGCCATTTCGCGGGGGTCGGAGGCCGAAGGGAAGCCCATACCGGTGCAGTTGTAGTTGCGAAGGCCCCGGATGTAGATGTCGTCGGCCTCGCGGAGCACGCGAAGCTTTTCTTCGGTTACGTCTCCAATGATGCGGATGGCCAGGGACGGACCCGGGAAGGGGTGACGGCTCACCAGCTCTTCCTTGATGCCCAGGGCGCGGCCCACGCGGCGGACCTCGTCCTTGAAGAGCATCTTGAGGGGCTCCACAATCTTGAGGTTCATCTGCTCCGGCAGACCGCCCACGTTGTGGTGGCTCTTGATCTTGGAGGCGATACCGGGGATGCCGGCACTCTCAATCACGTCGGGATAAATGGTCCCCTGGGCCAGCCAGCGGGCGTTTTCTATCTGTTTGGCGTATTTGTCAAAGGTCTCTACAAACAGGCGGCCAATAATCTTGCGCTTGGTCTCGGGGTCCGTGACGCCCTTGAGCTGGCTCAGGAACTCGGCCGAAGCATCGGCGCCAATCACGTTGAGGCCCATATCCTTGTAGGAATCCAGCACGTCCTCGAACTCGTTCTTGCGCAGGAGGCCGTTGTTCACGAAGATGCAGGTGAGCTGGCTGCCGATGGCTTTGTTGAGGAGCACGCCGGCCACGGTGGAGTCTACGCCGCCGCTGAGGCCCAGGATCACTTTCTCGTTACCAATCTGCTCGCGCAGGGCGGCCACGGTGCTCTCGATGAAGGAAGCCGGGGTCCAGTCTCCCTCGCAGCCGCAGATGTCCAGGGCAAAGTTGGAGAGCATCTGGGTGCCTTCGTCCGTGTGATACACCTCGGGGTGGAACTGCACGGCGTAGGTGGGTTCGCCCTCAATCTGGAAGGCGGCATTCACCACATCGGCCGTGGAGGCAATGACCTTGCCGCCCTTGGGAAGGGCCGAAATGCTGTCTCCGTGGGACATCCACACCTGGGTCTGGGGCTTCACGCCCTTGAGGAGGGGGCTCTGGGCCACCACCTTAAGCATAGCACGGCCGTACTCGCGGGTGTTGGAGGCTTCCACCTTTCCGCCGCCGGTGTGGGCCAGGTACTGGGCGCCGTAGCAGATGCCCAGCAGGGGCAGCTTGCCGCGGAACAGGCTCAGGTCCACCTGCGGGGCGTTGGCGTCGCGCACGCTGCAGGGACTGCCGGAAAGGATCACGCCTTTCACGGTCTCGTCCATAGCCGGGACCTTGTTGTAGGGATATATTTCGCAATAGACGTTGAGCTCTCTGAGGCGGCGGCCAATGAGCTGCGTTACCTGGGAGCCAAAGTCCAGAATGACAATCTTATTCACTGCGGGAGTAGTTAGGGGTTTCTTTGGTGATGGTAATGTCGTGAGGGTGGCTCTCGGTCATACCGCTGGCGGTGACGCGGGTGAACTTGGCCTTCTTGAGGGCGGCCAGGTTGGCGGCGCCGCAGTAGCCCATACCGGAGCGGAGACCGCCCATCAGCTGATACACCGTCTCGGCCAGGGTGCCCTTGTAAGGAACTCGGCCCACGATGCCTTCCGGAACCAGTTTGTTGAGTTCCACCTTGTCGTCCTGGAAGTAACGGTCCTTGGAACCGGCGGCCATGGCGTCAATGGAACCCATACCGCGATAAGCCTTGAATTTACGTCCGTTGTAGATGATGGCCTCGCCCGGGGATTCCTCGGTGCCGGCAAACATGGAACCGCACATCACGCAGTCTCCACCGGCGGCCAGGGCCTTGACCACGTCTCCGGAATAACGGAGACCGCCGTCGGCTATGAGCGTCACGTCCTTACCCTTAAGAGCC